>NZ_SDPL01000769.1 GCF_004135055.1 Agromyces binzhouensis
GCCCGGCCCGGCCTCGCCCTCGCCCGGCCCGGCCTCGCCCTCGCCCGGCCCGGCCTCGCGCTGCCCTGCCCGACCCGAGGCGCATCGAAGGTCGATTTCTGCGGTGGAGTGCCGTTCGAAGTCGACCTCCAACGCAGAAATCGACCGTGAACGTGGGGCATGGGGACGCCTCCGCATCAGCCCCGGGGAGGACTCGCTTGCGTCAGGTGCCGCTCGAAGAACCTGGCCGCGTCGTCGCCGGCGAACGCCGGCACACCCGTGTGCCCGCCCATGTTGGCGACGAGCGTCTTCTCGGCGGAGCCGAATGCGTCGAACAGGTCGAGGGCCTGCTGCCGGTCGTTGTCGACGTCGTCCCACTGCAGCAGCACGTAAAGCGGGATGGTGACGGTGCGGGCCTCCTCGATGATCGCGCGGGGCACGTAGCTCCCGGCGAAGAGGCCCGCGGCCACGATGCGCGGTTCGATGGCCGCGAGCCTGACGCCGATGGAGATCACCCCTCCGGAGAATCCGACCGGGCGGCCGAGCTCGGGCAGCTCGAGGAGGGCGTCGAGCAGGCGCTGCCACTCCGGCGCCGCCTGGTCGACGAGCGGGAGGACGAGCCGGTCGACGACGTCGTCGCTCGGGCGCCCTCCGGCGAGGACCGCCGCGCGCAGCTCGGCGCGTGCCTGCTCGGCGTCGGGCGACGGCG
>NZ_SDPL01000770.1 GCF_004135055.1 Agromyces binzhouensis
CGTCGCCGCCTTCGCCGGGGCCCTCGCAGCCCTCGCCGCGACGCTCGGCCTCGCCCGCGCCGCGGGCGGCCTCAGCCCGACCACGACCGTGCTCGCCGGACTCGCGGTCTCGGCGGTGTTCGGCGCCGTGACGAGCCTCGTCATCTTCTGGAGCGCCACGACCGACAGCTACCGCGAGATCCTCAACTGGCTGCTCGGCTCCCTCTCCGGAGCGGACTGGCCCGCCGCGGCACTCGCGGGCGCCGCGATCGCGGTCGTCGGACTGCCGCTGCTCACGACCGGGCGCACGCTCGACGCGTTCGCGTTCGGCGACACCGCGGCATCCGCCCTCGGGGTGCACGTGACGCGCACGCGCGCGCTGCTGCTCGTCGCGACCGCGCTGCTCACGGGCGCGCTCGTCGCGGTGAGCGGGGCGATCGGGTTCGTCGGGCTGATCCTGCCGCACGCCGTGCGGCTCGTCGTCGGCTCCCGTCATCGGGCGCTGCTGCCCCTCTCGGCGCTCGCGGGTGCGGTCTTCCTGGTCTGGGTGGACACGGGCGCACGGACGCTGTTCGACCCGCGCGAGCTGCCGGTCGGGATCCTCACGGCGCTCGTGGGCGGCCCGGTGTTCGCCGCGCTGCTGCTGCGCGCCCGGAGGGCCTCGTGAGCGCCGGGGCCCAGCCGGGATCGGCCCAGCCGGGTGCGGGC
>NZ_SDPL01000771.1 GCF_004135055.1 Agromyces binzhouensis
ACCCTCGCCCGCGCGCACGCGCTCGCCGACGAGGAGGACCGGCGCGCCGGCGTCGTCACGCGCGAGGCACGGCCCGACGAGCTCGCCGGCGCGCTCGCGCGCTTCGACGCGACCTGGGGAGTCGGCCGAACGGTCGACCTGGCATCGCTGAAGGCGATCGCGCATGCCGGCAACACGGTGCTCGTCGCGGTTCCGTCGCCGACCGGTGCGGATGCCGCCGCCGGGGGACCTGACGCCACCGCCGACCCGCCGCTCGGCGCGGCGCTGGGCTTCCTCGGCTGGGAGGGCGGCCTGCACGTGCACTCGCACATGAACGCCGTCGACCCTGCGGCGCGGGGGCGGGGGATCGGCGTCGCGCTGAAGCTGCGGCAGCGCGCGATCTGCCTCGACCACGGCATCGACGAGGTGCGCTGGACGTACGATCCGCTGATCCGTCGCAACGCGCGCATGAACCTGGTGCGCCTCGGCGCGGAGGTCGCGGCGTACCGCCCGGACTTCTACGGGGAGCTCCGCGACGCGATCTCCGGGGGCGACCGGAGCGATCGGTTCGAGGTGCGCTGGCGACTCGCGTCGCCACGCGTGGCGAGGGCCCTCGAGCGGATGCCGCAACCGGCCTGGCACGCCGAGGGCGGCCTGCCGCTCGTGGCCGACTTCGAGGCCGTCCGCGCCGCCGACCGGGAGGCG
>NZ_SDPL01000772.1 GCF_004135055.1 Agromyces binzhouensis
TGGTACTGCGGGGGGTAGAGCACTGTTATAGCTAGGGGGTCATGGCGACTTACCAAACTATGGCAAACTCCGAATACCCGCAAGTACAGCTTGGGAGACAGAGCACCGGGTGCTAACGTCCGGACTCAAGAGGGAAACAACCCAGACCGCCAGCTAAGGTCCCAAATTATCGCTAAGTGGGAAACGAAGTGGGAAGGCATAGACAGTCAGGAGGTTGGCTTAGAAGCAGCCATCCTTTAAAGAAAGCGTAATAGCTCACTGATCGAGTCGTCCTGCGCGGAAGATGTAACGGGGCTAAGCGATAAACCGAAGCTGCGGGTGTGCACTTTGTGCACGCGGTAGGAGAGCGTTCTGTAAGCCTGCGAAGGTGGCTTGTAAAGGCTGCTGGAGGTATCAGAAGTGCGAATGCTGACATGAGTAGCGATAAAGGGGGTGAAAAGCCCCCTCGCCGTAAGTCCAAGGTTTCCTGCGCAACGTTCATCGGCGCAGGGTGAGTCGGCCCCTAAGGCGAGGCAGAGATGCGTAGCTGATGGGAAGCTGGTTAATATTCCAGCACCGTCGTACAGTGCGATGGGGGGACGGATCGCGGAAGATCATCAGGGGGTTGGATGTCCCTGTTGACATATCGAAGATGGCGCGTAGGCAAATCCGGGCGCGTAAATCAAGGGTATGGCA
>NZ_SDPL01000773.1 GCF_004135055.1 Agromyces binzhouensis
GGCCGCCGCGTCGACCGGATCCCCGCGGCCGAGGGCTCGAGCGGCGTCCGCCGCCGCATCCGCGAGTCGGACCTGCAGTGCGACGGCGTGCACCGAGGCGAGCGTCGCAGCGAGCACCAGGGCGATCGCGGGCAGCGCGACGGCGAACTCCGCCGTCACGCTGCCCCGCTCGTGGTCAGCCGACCGTGAGCGCATTCCGCACGAGGTCGGTGAGGATCCCGCGGACCTCGTCTCCGCGCAGGATGACGACGAGGAGCCCGGCGAAGCCGACGGCCGCCATGGTCGCGACGGCGTACTCGGCGGTGGCGGCGCCGCGGTCCCCTGCGAGTCGACGCGCGATCGCGACGACGACGACGCGTGCGCGCGCCCTCCGCGCAGGCACGTCTCGGGCCGGCGGATCGAGTGACGGTTCGTGATGCATGCGGTTCTCCTTCTCTCTGCCGCGCACTGCGGCGACGGTGGCACGAGTCGGGACGACGTCACACGGCACCGCCGAGGGTGCCTGTGACGACCGAGATCATGAGCGGGGCGACGCCGAGCAGCACGAACGCCGGAAGCACGCAGCAGCCGAGCGGGAGCATCAGCCGCACCCCGAGCGTCGCGGCGCGCGCCGCTCCCTCGGCGCGCGCCGCGCCGCGGATGCGACCCGCCTCGGCACGGAGCAGGTCTGCCAC
>NZ_SDPL01000774.1 GCF_004135055.1 Agromyces binzhouensis
CCGCGGGCGCGATCCCCGCGGCTCGTGCGACGACCTCGCCGCGCTCGCGCAGCTCCGCGCCGTCGGCGCCGAGGGTGACGACGACGCGGCGAGCGCCGGCGAGCTCCGGCATGAGTCCGTACTCCGTCTCGTTGACGATGAAGAGGTCGACACGCTCGACGAGGTCCGTCGGGAGGGACCTGGCCGGTGCGGCGTTCAGCGCCACGAAACCGGGAGCGGATGCCGCGACGCGGCGCACCACGTCGATCGGCACCTCGAGCTGCATGAGCACGGCTTCGTCGTCGCCGATCGCGATGGCATCATCGTCGACATCGGCATTGGCGCCCGGGCAGACGACGATGCAGTTCTCCCCATCGGCGTCGACCATGATGACGGCGGTGCCGGTCGCGGCATCGCCTCGCCGGATACCGGCGACGTCGACGCCCGCCGCGGCGAGCGCACCGACGAGAAGGTCGCCGTCGGCGTCTCGTCCGACGCATCCGAGCATTCGCGTGGCCGCGCCGAGCCGGGCTGCCGCGGACGCCTGGTTCGCGCCCTTGCCGCCCGCCTCGCGACGGAGGATGCCGTCGCCGATCGTCTCGCCGGGCGCCGGCAGCCGTACTGCGGTCGCGACGACGTCGACGTTCAGCGAGCCGATGACGAA
>NZ_SDPL01000775.1 GCF_004135055.1 Agromyces binzhouensis
CGGCGCGTTGCGCCGCGACATCCGCTCGCTCGGCGCCGCCCCGCCCGGCCTCGCGTTCGACCTGCACGGCGACCTGCACGTCGGGCAGGTGCTGCGCTCCCCCGGCACGCCGCCGCGCTACACCGTGATCGACTTCGACGGCGACCCCCAGCTCGGCGCATCCGAGCGAGGTCGTGCGGATGCCGCAGCGCGCGACATCGCGCACCTGCTCGTGTCGCTCGACCTCGTCGCGGCCGTCGCGCAGAAGCGCCTGGGTCGCGCCGAGCCCGCGGCGTTCGCATGGGCCGACCGCGCGCGCGACGCGCTGCTCGAGTCGTACCGTGCGACGCTCGAGCGGACGGAGCTGTTCGACCCGGCCCTCCTGCCCGGCCTCGAGGCCGAGCAGCTCGCCGCCGAGCTCACGTACGCCGACCGGTTCCTGCCGCGCTGGGCGTATGCGCCCGACGCGGCGATCACGCACCGCACCCCCTCGACCGATGAGCTTCCGGAGGACCCGTGGACACCGCCGCCTTTCGAGCCGACCTCGACCTGATCCCCGAGTCGCTCGGCCGGCTCGCCGACGCGCTCGACGCCGGCCTCGCGGGCCTCGACCGCCTCGCGCTGCTCGGGGCCTCGCGCGTGCTCGTCGTCGGCATGGGCTCGAGCCGGTACGCCGCCGACGTCGTCG
>NZ_SDPL01000776.1 GCF_004135055.1 Agromyces binzhouensis
CGGCGGGCGGCGGGCGC
The DNA here is from genome assembly GCF_004135055.1 of Agromyces binzhouensis. Classification (GTDB taxonomy): domain Bacteria; phylum Actinomycetota; class Actinomycetes; order Actinomycetales; family Microbacteriaceae; genus Agromyces; species Agromyces binzhouensis. The sequence continues at coordinate 18 of NZ_SDPL01000776.1, forward strand.
GGCGCGGGGCACGCGGCATCCGTCGCCTCAGGCGGCCGAGTAGTCGGGCAGCTGCTGGAGCGTCCAGCGGTTGCCGTCGGGGTCGGCCAGCGTGATGAAGCGGCCCCACGCCTGCTCGTCGACGCCCTCGGCTTCGACGCCCTTGGCGCGCAGGTCGGCGAGGACGGCGTCGGCGTCGGGGATGACGACCTGGATCGTGTCCTGCCGCCCGGGTTCGAGCGTCAGGCCGAGCCCCTCGCCGATCGCGATCGAGCAGGCCGAACCGGGCGGGGTGAGCTGCACGAAGCGGAGTTCGTCGCTCACGCGCTGGTCGTGGTCGGCGGTGAAGCCGAGCTTGTCGACGTAGAACGCCTTGGCGCGGTCGACGTCGGTGACGGGCACGAAGATCAGCTCGATCTTCCAGTCCATGGCAGTCCTCCTCTTCAGGCCGGGAAGCGGATGCCCGGCTGGCTCCGCCAGTGTCCCGCGCCTTCCGGTCAGATTCCGTCCGGAATGGGGACGCATCAGACCTCGAAGCGTTCGAATCGTCGGAGATTCCGCGCGGCGCGCCGCGCGCACCCGGCGTGTCGCCGGAATCTCCGACGACGTGATCGCATCCAAGCGCGGGCGGGCGCGCGGGCGGGCCGTGCCGGGCCGGGTCGGCCGC
>NZ_SDPL01000777.1 GCF_004135055.1 Agromyces binzhouensis
CGCTCGCCCGCGGCATCCGTGTCGCCCGCGGCGAAGCGCGCTCGCTCGTCGAGGCCGGCGAGCAACTCGACGTGTCCCGCCGCGTCCGCCGCGACCGGCGACAGGCCCGAGGCCATCGCCTCGAGGAGCGTGAGCCCGAGCCCCTCGACCGGGCACGGCGCGAGCAGCATGCCGGCGCGGGAGAGGAGCTCGGGCAGGTCCGTGCGGTAGCCGCTGAAGCGAACGGATGCCGCGATGCCGAGTTCCGCGACGAGTCGCTCGAGCGGCTCCCGCTCCGGGCCGATCCCCGCGATGTCGAGCGTCCAGCCGTCGTCGGCGAGACCGGATGCCGCGAACGCACGCACCCCGACGTCGGTGCGCTTCTCGGGCTGCAGGCGCTGGGCCATGAGGACGGTGCGCTCGCGTGCCGCCGGGTCGCCCGCCGGGCGCGGGTCGATCCCCGTGTGGACGACCGTGCTCGGCCCGTCGATCGCTGCGGCCACCGCCGACGAGATCGCGATCTGGCCGTCGATCCTGCCGCGCACGAGCGCCTCGATCGGCACGGGGCCGACGCGGCCGCGGGGCCTCGCGAAGTGGCAGGTCGCGAGGTCGGGAATCTCGGCGGTCATGCTTCGACCCTAGGCGACGCCCGAACCCCATGAGAATCGGCTGCAGGAC
>NZ_SDPL01000078.1 GCF_004135055.1 Agromyces binzhouensis
GCCTCGCGCTTCGCGGTCGCCCGGACCTCGGCGGCCTCGGTCGACGCGGTACCCCGGATCGACGCGGCGTCGCGGTTGGCGTCGTCGCGCACCTGCTCGCTCGACTCGTGCGCGCGGGCGACCATGTCGTCGGCCTCGGCGCGTGCGTTCTCGAGCAGGCGGTTGGCCTGCGCGCGCGCCTCGCTGAGCGTGCGCTCGGCGAGCTCGTGCGCGTCGGAGCGCATGAGGTGCGACTCGTCCTCCGCAGCGCGGCGAAGCTTCTCGGCGTCGATGTCGGCCTGCGCGATGAGGCGGGTCGACTGCTCCTCTGCCACGCGGAGCGTGTTCTCGAGCTTCGTGCCGAGGCCGGAGAACGTCGGGCTGCCGACCTCCTCGAGCTCCGCGGTCAGTTCCTCGATGCGCGCGAGGAGCCGCTTGTTCTCCTTCTGCGCGTCACTGGACGCGTTGTTCGCCGAGATGATCTCGCGGCGGAGCTGGTTGATGCTGCGGTCGACCTCGTCCTTGTCGTATCCGCGGAACACCTGCGTGAACTCGGTCTCTTCGACGGCCAATTCTTCCTCCGGGGTCCGTGTCCCGCGTTGTGGGGGGTTGTGGGGGGCGCGCGGGTCGCCTCCGATCATACGGCCCGGAGCCCGACCACTGGAGGCCCGTGTCATCCAGTCATCGGTTAGGAGACTCCCAGACACCGTCGGTAGTGTGGGGTGTCTTTGTCGGATGCCGCCCCCGCGGCCTGGAGGTTAACCGAGTGCGCTTCGTCCTCGCCATTCTGGCGTTCGCTGCTGCCGCCGTGCTGGTCGGCTTCGGCATCGCCCAACGGACCGTCTTCCTCGAGCCAGACAGGGTCTCGCTCGGGACGGTGGTCGAGAACCAGGCCAGCTACACGGTCCTCACACCCGAGGCCCTCGCCGCGAACCCGGGGAAGCAGACCATCACGGTCTCGGGCGGCGGAGCCGTCTACCTCGCCTACGGGCGCACCGACGACGTCCTCAACTGGATCGGCGACGACCCCTACGTGTCGGTCGGATACGACGGCGAGGCCGGAGAGCTCACCAGCGAGGTGATCGTCGCGCAGCCCGTCGACGACTCCACGCCCACGACCCCCGCGACCGAGGAGCCCGAGGTCGCGGAGGAGTCCGAGGACGCCGAGGCCGAGCCCGACCCCGCCGCGTCGCCGGCGGGCAGCGACCTGTGGCTCGACGAGTTCACCGGCGACCGCACGCTGACCACCACGGTCGACGTGCCCGAGGGGATCACGGTCCTGATCTCGTCCGACGGGACGGCCCCGGCGCCCGGTCGCATCGTCGTCGCGTGGCCGCTCGACAACGCCACGCCGTGGGCCGGGCCGCTCATCGCCGGAGGCGCCCTCCTGTTCCTCGTCGGCATCGTCCTCGTGATCTCCGGCGTCTTCGCCCACCGCCGTTCCCGCGGGCCGCGCCGCAACCTGCCCAAGGGGCCGAAGGGCAAGCTGATGCGGGCACCCCGACCGCAGCGGTCGCAGCGTGCCGCGCTGGGTTCCGGCGGCTCGGGCCGCTCGACCGGCCGCGCGAGGCGCATCGCGCTCCTGCCGGTGCTCCTGGTTCCGGCCATCGCGCTGTCCGCGTGCTCGGCGGACTACTGGCCCGACCTGACGTCGGCACCCGAGACGACGGCGCCGGCCACCCCGGTCGAGACCGCGGCCGAGGGCGAGGAGGCCGAGCCGATCGAACCCGCGGCCCCCGAGGTCGTTCCGGCCGTGACGGTGCCGCAGATGGAGCGCATCATGCGGCGCATCGCGGTCTTCACGACCGAGGTCGATGCCGACGCCGACTCGCAGCGGCTCGCCGAGCGGTTCACCGGCCCCGCGCTCGAGGCGAGGAATGCGAACTACGCGATCCGCAAGTCACTGCCCGACCACGCATCGCTGCCCGCGATCCCCGCTTCGCCGCTGACGCTCACCCTGCCGCAGCAGGTGACTGGCTGGCCGAGGACCGTGCTCACCATCGCGAAGAACAACGACGACGAGACCGTCGCGCCGACGGCCCTCGTCCTCCGCCAGGAGTCGCCGCGCGAGAACTACAAGGTCCTGTACGCGACGGCGCTCGTGCCCGACGCGGACGTGCCCGAGGTCGCCCCGGCGTCCATCGGCGCACCGCCGATCAACCCCGAGTTCAAGGGCCTCATCATGCCGACGGGCCAGGTCGCCCCGGCCTATGCCGACGTCCTGCTGAAGGGCGACGAGTCGGAGTTCGCGCAGTTCTTCGACCCGGAGGGCGACGTCATCCGCCAGCAGCTCGGCGTCGAGGGTCAGAAGGCCATCGCCGACGACCTCCCCGACACGGCCGACGTGGCATTCTCGAACGCGCCCGGCGACAGTCCGACGGTCGCGCTCGCCACGAACGACTCCGGCGCCCTGGTGACCGTCTCGATCACGCAGACCGAGAAGGTCACGCCGAACGACGGCGGCACGATCGGCTTCAAGGAGGGCCAGCCCGGCGCAGCGCTCTCCGGCTTCGACGAGAAGAGCGCCAAGGGCGTGGAGCGCGAGATCGGCATCCAGCTCATGTTCTACGTGCCCGCGGTCGGATCCGACGAGCAGATCCGCCTGCTGGGCTGGTCCGAATCCCTGATCGGCGCATCGGAGGTCAAGTGACGAACGCGTTCCCACCCCACGAGCCCGCGAGCCTGCGCGGTGCGGTCGACCTGTCCTCGCTCGTCCACCGCGATGAGCGACCGGCGACGGGCGCCCCCGGCGCCGCTCCTGCACCAGGAGGCCAGGGCGGCTACGTCGCGGCCGTCGACGACCAGAGCTTCGGCCAGGTGCTCGAGCTCTCGCGCTCGGTCCCGGTCGTCCTCGCCCTGTGGGCGTCGTGGAGCGAGCAGTCCACCCAGCTCGTCGCCGCCCTCGAGCGACTCGTGAACGCCCGCGAGGGTCGTCTCGTGCTCGCGCCCGCCGACGCGGACCGGAGCCCGCAGCTCGTCCAGGCGCTGCAGGCGCAGGCGATCCCCACGGTCGTCGCGCTCGTCGCCGGGCAGCCGGTGCCGCTGTTCCAGGGCGTGCAGCCCGACGAGGTCATCGACCAGGTGTTCGACCAGCTCCTCGAGGTCGCCGAGCGCAACGGCGTGACCGGACGGGTGCCGGGCGCCGAGGGCGAGGGCGACGGCGAGGGCGGAGCAGAGGAGCCCGTCGAGGAGCCGCTGCCGCCGCTGCACCAGGAGGCGTTCGACGCGATCAGCCGTGGCGACTACGCGGCGGCGGCATCCGCCTACCGCTCGGCGATCACGCAGGACCCGCGCGACGACCTCGCGGTCGCCGGACTCGCACAGGCGAACCTGCTCGGTCGCCTCCAGGGCAAGACGCTCGACGAGATCCGGAACCGCGCGGCGACCACGCCGGACGACCTCGACGCCCAGCTCGACGTCGCCGACCTCGACCTCTCCGGCGGCCACGTCGATGACGCGTTCGCGCGGCTGCTCGACCTGTTCCCGACGCTCGACGCCGACGGGAAGAACCGGGTGCGGGAGCGCCTGCTCGAGCAGTTCCAGGTGGTCGGGGTCGAGGACCCGCGCGTCGGCGCGGCGCGGCGCCGGCTCGCGATGCTGCTCTACTAGCCGACTCCCGCAGCGGCTACCCCTCGGGCGTGAACCAGAGGGCGCCGAGCGGCGGCAGCGTGAAGACGGCCGAGGCCGGCTTGCCCGCCCACGGCTCGTCGGTCGCGTCGACCCCGCCCATGTTGCCCACGCCCGAGCCGCCGAACTCCGCGGCATCCGTGTTCAGCACCTCGCGCCAGCGGCCCGCGAACGGCAGGCCGAGCCGTACGCCGTCATGGGGGTTCCCGGCGAAGTTCACGATGCACAGGAGCGGCCGACGGTCGCGGTCGTACCTGAGGAACGCGATCACGTTCATCTCGGCGGCACCGCCCTCGACCCAGTCGAAGCCCGCCGAGTCGTCGTCGAGCTGCCAGAGGGCGGGCGTCTCGGCGTAGGTGCGGTTCAGCCGGCCGACGAGCTCGGCGAGCTGGCGGTGGCTCGGCTGGTCGAGGATCCACCAGTCGAGGCCGCGTTCCTCGCTCCACTCCGAGAGCTGGCCGAACTCCTGCCCCATGAACAGCAGCTGCTTGCCGGGGTGCGCCCACATGTACGCCAGGTAGGCGCGCGTGTTCGCGAGCTGCTGCCAGTGGTCGCCGGGCATCTTGCGCACGAGCGAGCCCTTGCCGTGCACGACCTCGTCGTGGCTGATCGGCAGGATGAAGTGCTCGCTGAACGCGTAGAGGAACGAGAACGTGAGCTCGCCGTGGTGGTGCGCTCGGTACATCGGGTCGCGCTGGATGTACTGCAGGGTGTCGTGCATCCACCCCATGTTCCACTTGTAGCCGAAGCCGAGGCCGCCCGACGAGGTCGTCGCGGTCACGCCCGGCCAGCTCGTCGACTCCTCGGCGATCATGACGATGCCCGGGTTGCGCTTGTAGGCCGTCGCGGTCGCCTCCTGCAGGAAGCCGATCGCCTCCAGGTGCTCGCGACCGCCGTACCGGTTCGGCATCCACTCGCCCTCCTCGCGCGAGTAGTCGAGGTAGAGCATGGATGCCACGGCGTCGACCCGCAGGCCGTCGATGTGCATCTCCTCCAGCCAGAACAGCGCGTTCGCGACGAGGAAGTTCCGCACGCGCGGGTTGCCGTAGTCGAAGACGAGCGTGCCCCAGTCCTTCTGCTCGCCGCGGCGCGGGTCGGCGTGCTCGTAGAGCGGTTCGCCGTCGAACCGGGCGAGGGCCCATTCGTCCTTCGGGAAGTGGCCGGGGACCCAGTCCATGATCACGCCGATGCCCGCCTGGTGCAGCCGGTCGATGAGGTACTTCAGGTCGTCGGGGGAGCCGAACCTGCTGGTGATCGCGAAGTAGCCCGTGACCTGGTACCCCCACGAGCCGCCGAACGGATGCTCCGCGAGCGGCATGAACTCGACGTGCGTGTAGCCGAGCCACTGCAGGTACTCGATGAGCTCGTCGGCGACGTCGCGGTAGCCCTTGCCGGGCCGCCACGAGCCGACGTGCAGCTCGTAGATGCTCATGGGCAGCTCGTGCGGATTGCGGTGCCCGCGCTGCGACATCCACTCGTCGTCGGACCACTCGTGCTGGCTCGCCTCGACGACCGATGCGGTCGCGGGGGCGACCTCGGCGCGCCGGGCCATCGGGTCGGCCTTCATGATCCACTCGCCGGAGGGCGCGAGCAGCTCGAACTTGTACGACGCGCCGGGCTCGACGTCGGGCACGAACAGCTCCCAGATGCCGCTCGAGCCCATGTTCCGCATCGAGTGCCCGATGCCGTCCCAGCGGTTGAAGTCGCCGACCACGCGGACCGCGCTGGCACGTGGGGCCCAGACCGTGAACGAGACGCCGCGCAGCGGTCCGGTGATCGACGGGAACTCGCGGTGGTGGGCGCCGAGCACGCGCCAGAGCTCCTCGTGCCGTCCCTCCTCGATGAGGTGCAGGTCGAGCTCGCCGATGGTGGGCGCGTACCGGTAGGGGTCGTCGGCGGTCCACTCGGTGCCGTCGTCGTACCGCGCGCGCACGCGGTACCCGGTCGGGCCGAACGCGCCGGCGCCCGCCCACACGCCGTGCCCGACGTGGCCGAGCGGCAGCTCGGTCCCGTCGTCGAGCACCGCGACGACGGACGCGGCGAGCGGTCGCCGAGCGCGGATGACGGTGCGTGCGCCGCCCTCGCCGGGCGCCTGGAAGCCGTGCTGGCCGAGGACCTGGTGCGGATCGTGGTACCGGCCCTCCGCGACGGCGAGCAGCAGCTCGTCGGGCACGGGCGGGGCCTGGACTGGCGTGGTGTCGGTCATTCGGCGCCTCGAATCACTCGGAGGATGTGCACCGGCTGCGTGAAGGCATCCAGTCGGACGTAGTTGTGCTCGCTCCACTCCCAGCGATCGCCGGTGACGAGGTCCTCGACGCCGAACGTCCCGCCGGCCGGCAGGTCGATCGCCGCGAGGTCGAGGTGGACGGTGGTCTCCCGCACCGAGTGCGGGTCGACGTTCGCCACGACGAGGATCGTGTCGTGGTCGTCGGGTCCGCGGCCCTCGATGAACCGGCCCTCGAGGTGCTTGGAGTAGACGAGGACCGAGTCGTCGTCGCTGTAGTGGAAGCGGATGTTCCGGAGCTGCGCGAGCGCGGGGTGATCGGCCCGGATGCGGTTCAGGATCCCGAGGTAGAGCGCGAGCGAGGTGCCCTCGGCCTCTGCCTTGGCGAAGTCGCGCGGCCGGTACTCGTACTTCTCGTTGTCGATGGCCTCCTCGGCGCCGGGCCGGGCGACGGACTCGAACAGCTCGAAGCCGGCGTAGACGCCCCACGTGGGCGCCGCGGTCGCGGCGATCGTGGCGCGCACGGTGAACGCCGCGGGACCGCCGAACTGGAGGTACTCGGTCAGGATGTCGGGGGTGTTCACAAACAGGTTGGGCCGCATGAAGTCGGCGGTCTCCTGCGACACGCTCGTCAGGAACTCCTCGAGCTCGGACTTGGTGTTGCGCCACGTGAAGTACGAGTACGACTGCTGGAAGCCGACCATCGCGAGCGCCTGCATCATGGCCGGCCGCGTGAACGCCTCGGCGAGGAAGACGACGTCGGGATCGGTCGCGTTGATGTCGCCGATGAGCCGCTCCCAGAACATCAGCGGCTTGGTGTGCGGGTTGTCGACGCGGAAGATGCGCACGCCCTGCTTCATCCAGTGCCGCACGATGCGCGTCACCTCGACGACGAGCCCCTCGAAGTCGTCGTCGAAGTTGATCGGATAGATGTCCTGGTACTTCTTCGGCGGGTTCTCGGCGTACGCGATCGTGCCGTCGGGCAGCGTCGTGAACCACTCGGGGTGCTCGGTCACCCATGGATGGTCGGGCGACGCCTGCAGCGCCAGGTCGAGCGCGATCTCGATGCCGAGCGCGGCGGCCCGGCGCACGAACGCCCGGAAGTCGGCGAGCGATCCCAGCTCGGGGTGGACCGTGTCGTGGCCGCCGGTGGCGGCGCCGATCGCCCACGGCGAGCCGGGGTCGAACGGTCCGGGCGTGAGCGTGTTGTTCGGTCCCTTGCGGAACGCGAAGCCGATCGGATGGATCGGCGGCAGGTAGACCACGTCGAAGCCCATGGCCGCGACGCCGTCGAGTCGTCGCTGCGCGGTGCGGAAGGTGCCCGACTTCCACGAGCCGTCCTTCTTCAGCTGCCGCGCGCCCTCGGAGCGCGGGAAGAACTCGTACCACGAGCCGACTCCGGCGCGTCGCCGCTCGACGAGGATCTCGTGCTCCTCGGAGTCGGTCGCGAAGCGGGCGAGCGGGCGGGAGCGGAACTCCTCGAGCAGTGGGTCCTCGAGCAGGGCGCGGCGGGCGGATGCGTCGGCGTCCGCGTCGCGCAGCATCGCCGCGTACGCGCGCAGGCGCTTGCGCACCGCGGCGGGACGTTCCGCCTCCTTCGCCGCGCGTTCGGCCAGTCGCGCGCCGATCTCGTACATCAGCTCGACGTCGACGCCCGCGTCGATCTTCAGCTCGGCGTCGTGCACCCACGTGCCGACCTCGTCGCCGAAGCCCGTCACGTGCCAGTGCCAGGTGCCGAGTTCGTCCAGCCGGGCGCGCGCCTCCCAGCCGTCGGTGCCCGGCGCGAGCGGCGACATCCGGTGCCGCGTCTCGACGCCGGACGGGCTCGTCAGCACGAGCATCGCCCCGACGAGGTCGTGCCCCTCGCGGAACACCGTGGCGCGGAACGGGACCACCTCCCCGGAGAACGCCTTCGGATTCCATCGCGGATCGGGCAAGGAGGGCGTGAGCCGGGTCACCGGGATCCGGCCGGCTCGAACTGCACGGTTCGTCACGTTCCGACCGTAGCGCGGATGGGGTGCGACCGATACCGGGTTGCAGCGTGCTGCGCGACTCGGCGGTGTCGCGGTATCCGTTCATATCCAGGACACACGGCGCTGCGTAGGGTGGACCCCGTGAAGCCCATCCGCAAGTTCACCGTCCGCGCCGTCGTCCCGCCCCAGCTCGCCGCGCTCGAAGAGCTCGCCGCGAACCTGCGCTGGTCGTGGCACGAGCCGACCCGGCGCCTGTTCGAGCACATCGACCCCGCGGGCTGGCGCCGGTCCGGGCGCGATCCCATCGCGTTCCTCGGCGACGTCGACGCGCGGCGCCTCGACGAACTGGCGGCCGACGAGGGCTTCATCGCCTGGGCCGAGCGCGAGCGCGACGCGCTGCGCGCCTACGTGACCGAGCCGCGCTGGTACCAGTCGCTCGGCGCAGACACGCCGAGGACCGTCGCGTACTTCTCGCCCGAGTTCGGCATCACCGAGGCGCTGCCGCAGTACTCCGGCGGGCTCGGCATCCTCGCCGGCGACCACCTGAAGGCCGCCTCCGACCTGGGGGTCCCGCTCATCGCGGTCGGCCTGTTCTACAAGGCCGGGTACTTCTCGCAGGCGATCGCGCCCGACGGATGGCAGCAGGAGCGCTACCCGGCCCTCGATCCCGACGGGCTCCCGCTGTCGGTCCTGCGGCGCGCCGACGGCACGCCGGTGCAGGTCACGCTCGCGGTGCCCGGCGGCCGCAGCCTGCACGCGCGCGTGTGGCAGGCCGCGGTCGGCCGGGTGCCGCTGCTCCTCCTCGACACCGACATCCCGGCGAACGACGACGACCTCCGCCAGGTGACCGACCGGCTCTACGGCGGAGGTGGAGAGCACCGCCTCCAGCAGGAGCTCCTCCTCGGCATCGGCGGGGTCCGCGCGATCCGCGCGTGGAGCGGACTGACCGGCCGCCACTTCCCGGACGTGTTCCACATGAACGAGGGCCACGCCGGGTTCCTCGGACTCGAGCGCATCTCGGCGTGCATCGGCGACGGGCTCTCCTTCGCCGAGGCGCTTGAGCTCGTGCGCGCGGGCACCGTCTTCACGACGCACACGCCGGTCCCCGCGGGAATCGACCGCTTCGATCGCGCCCTCGTCGCCAGCTACCTCGAGTCCGGACTGCTGCCCGGGATCGACCCCGCCGACGCGCTTCCGCTGGGCCTCGAGCCCGGCCTGCCCGCTGAGGACAGCGCGTTCAACATGGCGATGATGGGCCTCCGGCTCGCGCAGCGCGCGAACGGCGTGTCGAAGCTGCACGGCGAGGTGAGCCGGCGCATGTTCGGCGAGCTGTGGCCGGGCTTCGACGCCGACGAGGTGCCGATCACGTCGGTCACGAACGGCGTGCACGCCCCGACGTGGACCGACCCGGCGCTGCTCGCGCTCGCCGAGGAGCGGCTCGGCACCGGGGACACCGAGCACGCCGACTGGATGAGCGCCGCGGTCAGCGACGCCGAGCTGTGGGGCGTGAAGCGCGGCATGCGCCTCCAGCTCGTCGAGGACGCCCGACGCCGGCTCGCGAGCGCCTGGGCGGGCCAGCACGGCGGCGCCGTGGCGCCCGACTGGGTGCGCCGCGTGCTCGACCCGGACGTCCTCACGATCGGCTTCGCCCGCCGGGTGCCGACGTACAAGCGACTGACGCTCATGCTGCAGGACCCCGACCGGTTCGCGGCGATCCTCACCAACCCCGACCGTCCCGTCCAGTTCGTGATCGCGGGCAAGGCGCACCCCGCCGACGACGAGGGCAAGCGGCTCATCCAGCGCCTCGTGCAGTTCGCGCAGCGGCCCGAGCTCCGCGAGCGCATCGTGTTCCTGCCCGACTACGACATCGGCATGGCCCAGCTGCTCTACCCGGGCTGCGACGTCTGGATGAACAACCCGCTCCGACCGCTCGAGGCGTGCGGCACGTCGGGGATGAAGGCCGCCATGAACGGCGCGCTCAACCTGTCGATCCTGGACGGCTGGTGGGCCGAGTACGCCGCCGACGACCACGGCTGGGTGATCCCGACGGCCGACGCCGCCGGCGACCAGGCCGAGCGCGACCGGCTCGAGGCATCCGCCCTCTACGACCTCATCGAGCACCGGATCACGCGGCTCTTCTACGATCGCGACCGCGACGGAGTGCCCACCGAGTGGATGGCGCGCGTGCGCCGCACGCTCGCGCACCTCTCGCCCGAGCTGGGAGCGGACCGCATGGTGCGCGAGTACGTCGAGCGGCTGTACCGCCCGGCCGCCGAGCACGCCGCCGTGGTCGGAGCGGAGGGCGCGAAGCCGGCGCGCGAGCTCGCGGCCTGGGGTGCGCGCGT
>NZ_SDPL01000778.1 GCF_004135055.1 Agromyces binzhouensis
CGCGAGCTCGAGGGCCGCCTCGGCACCGGCCCACGCGTGCCACGCGGGGGAGACGTCGAACCGCCGCGCCCCGGCGGCCAGGTGCAGCTCGGGCCCGTAGCACGACGCCCACGGGTCCTCGCCCGAGTACCAGCCGGCCGTGAGGGGCGTGATCTCGTCGAGCGCCCGGTCGCCGACCGACATGAACGCCGCGCCGCGCGGCGCGGAGAGCCACTTGTACGCGTGGCAGACGACGATGTCGGCTCCGAGGTCGGTGGTGGGGAGCCATCCGGTCGCCTGCGTCGTGTCGACGAGGCTGAGCGCGCCCGCCGTCCGGGCCGCGGCGATGACGGATGCCGCGTCGGCCACCTCGCCCGTCGCGGACTGCACGAGCGAGAACGCGACCAGCCAGGTGGTGGGCCGAACCTCGTCGGCGAGGTGGTCGAGCGGCACGTGGCGGACGCGCAGGTCGCCGCGGGCGAGGAACGGAGCGATGACCGAGCTGAAGTCGCCGTCGACGCAGACGACCTCGGCGCCGGCCGGGGCGGATGCCGCGACGAGCCCCGTGAACACCGAGACCTGCGAGCCGACGGCGACGCGGTCGGCGGTGGTGCCGAGCAGGGTGGCGGCGTGGCCGCGGGCGCGTTCGACGACGCCGGTGTACTCGGCGGCCG
>NZ_SDPL01000779.1 GCF_004135055.1 Agromyces binzhouensis
GATCGCCCGCGCCGCCCGTCCTGACCGGAGGCGCATCGGCGCACGAAATCGCGCCGCCCGGCCCCGCGACCGGCGGCGTCGAGCTCCGCGCGCGCCAGCCGAAGGCGATCCAGCACGCACTGCACGTGCTCGAGGAGGTCGCCCGCATCGGCCCCGGAGTGACCGCCCAGCAGGTCTCGCGGAGCCTCGGCATGCCGCGCGCCACCGCGTACCGCCTGCTCAACCTGCTCGTGCAGGAGGAGTACCTCGTGCGACTGCCCGACCTCTCGGGTTTCGCGCTCGGGAGCAAGGTCACGCAGCTCGCGACGCTCGTGCCGACGCCACCGCCCCCGCGCGCGGTGCGCCGCATCGTCGAGGAGCTGCGCGGCAGCGTGCGCGCCGGCGTGCACCTGGTGCGCTACGACGGCGGCATCCTGCACATCGTCGACGCCGACCCCGACTTCCCGTTCAGCGACGAGGTGCGCATCTCCCGCGACCCGCACGTGTCCGCGCTCGGTGCCCTCCTCCTCGAGCCGTCCCGCGACCACGCCGGGATGGACTCCCCCATCGACCGCGGCCGCGCCTGCCTCGCGGTGCCGATCCGCGACGATCGCGGCGCGCTCGTGGCCGGCCTCGCCCTCGCCTCGACGCCCGCTCGCCTCGCCGACCCG
>NZ_SDPL01000780.1 GCF_004135055.1 Agromyces binzhouensis
CGAGCGCGCGGAGCTCCCACGCCGCGAGCCCGCCGGGCACCGACGCGGGGCACGCGGGCACGACGGCTCGATCGCACGCGTCGACGTCGACGTCGAGGTGCACCGGCCCGCCGGCCGCCCCGGCGATCTCGAGCGCCTCCGCCATCGCGAGGTGCGGGAGGCGGTGGTGCAGTTCGTCGCGGTGGATGACGGTGATCCCGAGGTCGGCCGCGCGCCGCGCGTAGGCGGCGGAGTTCGCGAAGTCCTGGATGCCGATCTGCACGATGCGGCTCGGGTCCAATCCGGCCTCGACCAGCCGTCGCACGGGCGAACCGTTGGAGACGCCGTCCCGGAGGTCGTAGTGCGCGTCGATCGTGACCAGCCCGGCCGTGCCCAGGTCGGCGCCCCAGGCCCCCAGCGCGGTCGCGAACGTCACCGAGTTGTCGCCGCCGAGTGCCACGAGCGCCTCGGACCGCGCGAGCACCTGGGTGACACGAGACCGCGTGCGCGCCTCGCCCGCCTCGCCGTCGGGCTCGTGGATGTCGCCCGCGTCGACGAGGTCCAGCTCGCCGAGGTCCGCACCGCCCGCGAGCGGCGAGTCGAACGGGTCGCGGGAGCGGTCGGGGACGAGCGCCGGGCTGTACCGCCGCAGCGCCTCGCGGATCGCGG
>NZ_SDPL01000781.1 GCF_004135055.1 Agromyces binzhouensis
AGCGCCGCCGCGGCCGGAGGTCGCCCGCTCGTCGAGTCGCTCCGAGCCGCGGCCGCCGCTGCGGCGGTCGGGCGCGACGCGACGATCCCGCTCGTCGCCCGCAAGGGGCGGGCGAGCTACCTGGGCGATCGGAGCGCCGATCACCTCGATCCCGGGGCGACCTCGGCTGCGATCCTCGTCGAGGCCCTCGCCGACGCACGATCGGAGCGCGTCGGATGATCGGGCTCGTCGTCGTCTCGCACAGTCCGGCGCTCGCAGAGGCCGCGGTCGAGCTGGGCCTGGAGATGGTGCACGGCGAGGCGCCGCCCGTGCGAATCGCCGCCGGTTCCGACGGCAGGTTCGGCACGGATGCGGCGGCCGTCGCCGCGGCGATCGACGAGCTCGCCGGACGAGGAGTCCCGGGCGTCCTCGTCGTCACCGACCTCGGCTCGGCCGTGCTGAGCGCCGGGCTCGCCCTCGACCTCAGGGAGTCGACGACGGAGGTCGTGGTCGGTGCGGGGCCGTTCGTGGAGGGCATCACGGCGGGGCTCGTGCTGGCCGCGACGGGCGCGCCGCTCGACGAGGTCGCCCGCGAGTCCGCCGCGGCGCTCGACGCGAAGCGGGAGCAGGTCGATCCGGTGCCCGCGGCGGCGCCCGCGGAATCGGTC
>NZ_SDPL01000782.1 GCF_004135055.1 Agromyces binzhouensis
CGTGCGCGCGGCATCCGTCGGGAACGGGGCCGGCGGCGCGACCGACGAGCAGGGGCGAGCGGATGCCGCGGGCGGCATCCGTCACGCCGTCGTCGCCTATCGCGGGGTGCTCGCGCGGATCGGCAGCGGGATCGGGCTGCTGGCCGCGCTCCGTGCCAGCCGCATCGTGATCCTTCCGCTCTGGGCGGTCTCGCTCGGCATGCGTCCGGATGCCGCGGCGCTCGTCATCGGCATCGCCGCGACGATCGACTTCGCGCTGTTCTACGTGAGCGGTCACGTGATGGACCGGCACGGGCGCCTGTGGAGCGCCATCCCGGGCCTCGTGGGGCTCGCCGCCGGGCACCTCGTGCTGTCCGTCACGCACGACCTGCCCGGCGCGGTCGCGTGGTTCACGGGCGCGGCGATGCTGCTCGGCGTCGCGAACGGGCTCTCGTCGGGCGTCATCCTGACCCTCGGGGCCGACCTCGCTCCCGCGTCGAACCCGGCGCCCTTCCTCGGCGCGTTCCGCACGATCGCCGACGCCGGCGGCGCCGCCGCGCCGCTCGCGATCTCGGCGATCACGTCCGCGGTCTCGATCATGGCCGCGGCGGCGGCGATGGGGGTGCTCGGCCTCGTCGGCGCGGGCCTGCTGTGGCGGTGGATCCCG
>NZ_SDPL01000783.1 GCF_004135055.1 Agromyces binzhouensis
CGGGCGACGCCGTCCCGGTCGTGGGGGCGGCGGCGGATGCCTCGGGCGTCGCGCAGCCCGCATCGGGCGCGCCGTCCGTGGTCGATCGCGCGGGCACGGTGGTGGGGCGTCGCGTCGACGAGTTCCTCTCGCCCGAGCTCGACCCCGATCTCGCACCGCCCGAATCGGTGGTGCGGCTCCCGCTGCCGCGCGTGATCGCGTCGGCGCTCCTCGGCGGCTCGATGATCTGGCTCGTCGCGATCATCGTGATCATCGTCGTGGCGCTCACGACCGGCACGCTGTGGATGCTGTTCACCTTCGTGCCCGCCGCGATCGGCGTCGTGAGCTACCTGTGGTCGCGGATCACCGGCTCGCTCCGCTACTCGATCGCCGGCACGCGCGACGGCGTCCGCATCGGGTCGGGACTGCTCTCGACCGCGAACCAGACCATCCCGCCCGGCCGCGTGCACGCCATCGAGGCGTCGCAGTGGCTCCTCTGGCGCGCATTCGGCTGGTGGACCGTGCGCGTGAACGTCGCCGGCCAGTCGGTCGCCCAGGCGGGCGACGCCGCCCGGCGCACGCTCGTGCTGCCGGTCGGCACCGCCGACGACGTCCGACGCGTGATCGGCCTGCTCGCGCCCGACGCGTTCGACGACCTCGTCCCGCT
>NZ_SDPL01000784.1 GCF_004135055.1 Agromyces binzhouensis
GTGCCCGTCGCGCTCGTGGCCGGCGCGATCGACGCCGATGCGTCGGGCTTCGCGGCATCCGCGTCGCTGGCCGACCTCGCAGGCGGGGGAGCGGCCGCGATGGCGGATCCGCTGCGCTGGCTCGAGGCGGCGGGCGCGGATCTCGCTCGATCGTTCGGCTGACCGGGCGGCGCTCAGCCCTTGTGCATGCCGGGGTGCGGCTTCGGGTGGCCCTCCTCCGAGCGCGTGTAGTCGCCGTGCTCCTCGGACGCCGCGTGGACGTCGGGGTGCTCTTCGGTGGAGGTGTAGTCGCCGACGACGGACTCGTCCTCCTCGACGCCGTTGCTGCGCGTGTACTCGCCCTCGACGGTCCGCTTGTGCGGCGCCTCGCCCTCGACCTCGGTGTACGTGCCCTCGACGTCGTCGGGATCGGTCGCGCGGGCCTCATCGGGTTCGGACATCATCATCGATCCTCCTGCTCGGTCGGAGGGGCGTCGTCGGACGACGACGTCCTCCCGCCATGCTACGCGCCGAGGCCCGGACCCCGCCCGGACCCGCCCGGGTCCGCCGATCGTCAGGTCGACGCCTGCGCCTGCGCCTGCGCCTGCGCCGCGTAGCGCTGCCGGATCTCCGGGCGCGTGTCGACCGGCAGCGGGGCGCCCGCCTC
>NZ_SDPL01000785.1 GCF_004135055.1 Agromyces binzhouensis
GCGGCCCGCGTCGCCGCATCCGGCCTCGGCGTCACCGTGCTCGAGGCGGCCGACGCGGTCGGCGGCCGCCAGCGCACCACGAGGTCGACGGCTTCCGCCTCGACCGCGGCTTCCAGGTGCTGAATCCGGCGTACCCGGCGGTGCGTCGCTGGGTCGACGTCGACGCCCTCGACCTGCGGAGGTTCCCGGTCGGCGTCGCGGTTCGCAGGGCGACGGGGGCGGATGCCGCGGTGCTCGCGCACCCGCTGCGGCATCCGGGCTCACTGGCGGCCACGCTCCGCAGTGGGCTGCTGGCGCCCCGCGACCTCGCCGCCGTCGTACGTTGGCTCGCCCCGGTGATCGTGCGACCGCGCTCGGTGATCGCCGGACCCGACCGGCCCCTCGCCGAGGCCTGGGACCGCCTCGGCCTGCGCGGCCCGCTCCGCACCGAGGTCCTCGAACCGTTCCTCGCCGGCGTCCTCGCCGACGACCGCGGCGACACCTCCGACGCGTTCGTGCGCCTGCTCATGCGCATGTTCGCACTCGGCGGGCCCGGACTGCCCGCCGCCGGTATCGGCGCGTTGCCCGCGCAGCTCGCGGCGGCGGCGCGCGTCGCCGGAGCGGAGGTGCGCACGGGGGCCGTCGTCGAGCGGATCGGACCGCGCC
>NZ_SDPL01000786.1 GCF_004135055.1 Agromyces binzhouensis
GCCCGCCGCCGAGCTCGCACGATTCGGCGCCGAGGTCCGCACCGGTGTGCGGGCGACGGCCCTCGAGCGCCGCGCCGCGCCGACCGACGATGCGCATGCCGACCGTTCGACCTGGCGGGCCATCGGCGAGTCGGTACGCGAGGCGGCCGACGTCCCCGGCGACGACGAGTCGCCGGTCCCCGTGGTCGTCGACGCGCGATTCGCGATCGTGGCCACCCCCGCCCACGTCTCGCGGGCGCTGCTCACCGGCATCGCACCCGATGGCGCGTTCGGCGACGAGTGGCCGGCCGCGGCATCCGTCGAGCTCGTGACGCTCGTCCTCGACGCGCCCGAACTCGACGCGGCGCCGCGGGGAACCGGCGTGCTGGTCGCCGCGGGCACGCCCGGCGTCATCGCCAAGGCGCTCACGCACTCGAGCGCCAAGTGGCCGTGGCTCGCCGATGCCGCGGGAGGCCGTCACGTGGTCCGGCTCTCCTACGGGCGCGCCGGCGCCGGAAGCCCCCTCGACGGCCTGGGCGACGAGGAGATCGCCGAACTCGCCCTGCGCGACGCATCCGCCCTGCTCGGCGTCGACCTCGGGCCATCCGCCCTGCGAGCCCACGGGCGGTCGGCCTGGCGCGACGCGCTCTCGCAGGCCGCGGTC
>NZ_SDPL01000787.1 GCF_004135055.1 Agromyces binzhouensis
GGGCGCCGAGCAGCCGACCGTGATCCTGCTGCGACAGGGCGGCGGCTTCGGGCGGGTCGTCGATGCGGGCACGGGCCTCGCGGCGCTCGTCGGGGCGGCCGACGGCGAACTGCCGCTCGGCGTGCTCGTCGACGCGATCGCCGACCTGCTCGAGGTCGACCGCGGCGAACTGTGGGACGAGCTCGCGCCCGCGACGCGCGAGCTCGTCGCGGGCGGGATGCTGCGGCCCGTCGTCGACTGAGGCGGCCTCGGAGGCGGCGCACGGCGAGATCCCCGATGGCGGCGGTATCCTCGTGGCTGCCACCGAAAGCGAGCCCATGCCCGACTCCCCACTGTCCGATTCGCCCTACGAGGTGCTCGGCGTCGCCTCCGATGCGGATGCCGCGGCGCTGCGCCTCGCGTACCGTCGAGCGCTGCGCCACGCGCACCCCGACACGGGCGGCGATGCCACGCGGTTCCACGCCGTGCAACGCGCCTGGGAACTCGTCGGCACCCCGGAGGCGCGCGCGGCGTTCGATCGCGGGTCCGGCGGCGGAATGGCGGAGCCCCAGCACGAGGCGTGGGCGCCGTCGGCGCCCCA
>NZ_SDPL01000079.1 GCF_004135055.1 Agromyces binzhouensis
CGGGAACCCGTCGAAGGCCCCGGCTGAGCTGCCGACCGCGAGCGCCGCGATCGTCGCCCAGACCGCCGCGTTCGCGAACGCACCGATCTGCGGGCTCGCGTGCGGCATGGGACACCGTGCGCGCCCGACGCGACGCCGCGCGGGCACGGAGGCGACCGCGAGCGCCGTGAGCAGGAGCAGGGCGACGAGGACCGCGACGGCCAGGCACAGGACGTCGACGACGACATGCCCGACTCCGCGTCCGCCCTCGTGCGAGTGGGGGACGATCTGGACGAGCCGACTCGCGGCCGCGACGGCGACGGCGACGGCGATCGCGACCATCGCCGAGGCGAGGGCAGCACGACGGGCGACCGGCGCCCGGCCGGTCGCAGCGGCGCTCGCACCCCTCATAGTCGAACTCTCGATCTCGGGAATCTGACCGGTGAGAGCCTAGCCGGAGGGATCCGTGCCGCCGAAGGCCGCGTCCGGGGGGCAACGGCGATCCATGGCGGATTCACAGGCGCCGAGCGCGGGCACGCGACATCCGGCGGCCCCTCGGACCGGAACGACGGCCCGACCGCGGGGCGGTCAGTCGATCCGTCGGCCACGCCGGAGCACCGGCTCGACGTCGCCCGAGCCGTGGTCGAGTTGGTAGTCGAGGTTGACCGCCGCGTTGATCAGCGCGAGATGGCTGAAGGCCTGCGGGAAGTTCCCGAGCTGCTCTCCCGTGAGGCCGATCTCCTCGGCGTACAGGCCGAGGTGGTTGGCGTAGGTCAGCATCTTCTCGAACACCAGCCGCGCCTCGTCGAGGCGGCCGGAGCGTGCGAGCGCGTCGACGTACCAGAACGAGCACAGGGTGAACGTTCCCTCCGAGCCCCTGAGCCCGTCGGGCGCGGCCGCGGGGTCGTACCGGTAGACGAGGCTGTCCGAGACGAGCGCCTCGTCGATCGCCTCGAGCGTGGACATCCAGAGCGGATCGCGCGGCGTGATGAAGCCCATGAGGGGCATGAGCAGCAGCGAGGCGTCGAGCACGTCGCTGCCGTCGTGCTGCACGAAGGCCTGACGCGTGGGGTCGAAGGACTCCATGATGCGCTCGTAGATCCGGTCGCGCTCGTGCACCCAGCGGGTCATCGACGCGGGCCGGCCGTGCGACTGGGCGATGCGGATGCCGCGATCGAGCGCCACCCACGACATGAAGCGCCCGTAGGTGAACTTCTGGGGCCCGCCGCGGGTCTCCCAGATCCCCTCCTCGGGCGTGTCCCAGTGGTCGCAGAGCCAGTCGAGCATCTGCCGGACCTTCATCCAGCCGGCGTGGGGGAGCTCGAGGCCGTGCGTGTCGGCGAGGTGGATCGAGTCCATCGCCTCGCCGAAGATGTCGAGTTGGAGCTGGTCCGACGCGCCGTTGCCGACGCGGACCGGCCTGGACTTCCGGTATCCGGAGAGATGGTCGAGGGTCTCCTCATCGAGGTCGGACGAACCGTCGACGCGGTACATGATCCGAAGGGGCGCCGTGTCGGACCCCACGCCCTCGTGGATCCGCTGGAGCAGCCAGCCGACGAAGGCCTCAGCCTCGTCCTGGTAGCCGAGGCTGAGCAGTGCGTAGACCGAGAACGAGGCGTCCCGGATCCACGTGTAGCGGTAGTCCCAGTTGCGTTCGCCGCCGATCTGCTCGGGCAGCCCGGTCGTGGGCGCGGCCACGAGCGCCCCCGTTGGCGCATACGTCATGAGCTTCAGCGTGATCGCCGAGCGGGCGACCATCTCCCGCCAGCGCCCGGTGTACGTCGAGCGGTCGTTCCACCGCCGCCAGTAGCGTCGCGTCTCGAGGAACGTGCCGATGAGCTCGTCCTCGCTGATCTGGCGCGCGTCGACGTCACCGGACTCCAGCATGACGCCGGTGAGCTCGCCGGCACGGAGGGTGATGGTGACCTTGACGCCCCCGTCGACGACCTCGACCTTCCCGGCCCGCTCGTCGCCGTGCAGGATCGGGTCCCCGACCCGATGGAGGGTCAGCACGAGGTCGTCGGAGACGAACTTCGCGCCCGGCCCGGACGGCACGAGCCGGTGCGGTGCGCGGCCGTAATCGAAGCGCGGTTGGATCTCGCCCTCGAAGGTCATCTCGCCGCGGACCACGCGCACCATCCGCACGATGGAGTGCCGGTCGGTCGCGGGCCCCTCGGCGACGGGCATGAAGTCGATCACCTCGCCGACGCCGGCGTCCGTGAGGAAGCGGGTGATGAGGATGGCGGTGTCCGGCAGGTACAGCTGCCGGGTGACGTACTCCATGCCGACCGGGCGGATCCGGAAGAAGCCGCCCTTCTGGGCGTCGATGAGGGAACCGAACACGCTCGGGGCGTCGAACCTCGGACTGCAGAACCAGTCGATGGTGCCGTCGGTCGAGACGAGCGCCGCCGTCTGCAGGTCGCCGATGAGGCCGTGGTCGCTGATGTCCGGGTACCGCTTCGCCATGCGTCGTCCCTTCCCCCATTTGGGATGGTGGCATGCGAGCGGGTGGGGGGCAAGGACGTACGGATGCCGAGCGGGAGCGGCGCGCATGGTGCAGGCTGGGCGTATGGCACGAATGGGAACCGACGCCGACGTCGACCTCGCCCGGATCCGCCCCGTGGATCCCGCGGCATCCGCCCACCTCGACGCCGACTTCGAGCGTCGCCTCTCCTCCGCCTTCCCGGTGCTTCACGGGCTGTTCCACCGTCTCTACGGCGAGCGCGACGACGCCCTCGACGTGCTCGCCGGCGTGGTCGCCGACGCGGCGGAATCGTGGGCGGAACGCCCGGCCGACCTGAAGGCGGCCGATGCACGCCGGGAGCAGGATTCGACCTGGTACCTCTCGAACGGCATGCTCGGCGGGGTCTGCTACGTCGACCGGTACGCGGGCGACCTGGCCGGCATCCGGGCGCGGATCCCCGAGTTCGTCGAACTCGGCCTGACCTACCTCCACCTCATGCCGCTGTTCGCCGTCCCCGAAGGCAACTCCGACGGCGGATACGCGGTGTCGAGCTATCGCGCGGTCGCGCCGCACCTCGGCACGATCGACGACCTGCGCGATCTCGCCGCCGAACTCCGGGCGAACGGCATCTCGCTCGTGCTCGACTTCATCTTCAACCACACCGCGTCCGACCATGACTGGGCCCGGCGCGCGGTCGCGGGCGATCCGGCCCACGAGGACTTCTACCTGATCTTCCCCGATCGCACGATGCCCGACGCGTACGAGCGGACGGTTCGCGAGATCTTCCCCGACGACCACCCGGGCTCGTTCGTGCAACTGCCCGACGGCCGTTGGATCTGGGCGACGTTCCACTCGTTCCAGTGGGACCTCAACTACGCGAACCCGGCGGTGTTCCGCGCGATGGCCGGCGAGATGCTGTTCCTCGCGAACCTCGGGGTCGACGTGCTGCGCATGGACGCGGTCGCGTTCATCTGGAAGCGACTCGGCACCCCGTGCGAGTCGCTGCCCGAGGCGCACCTGCTGCTGCAGGCGTTCAACGCGGTGCTGCGCATCGCCGCGCCCAGCCTGCTGTTCAAGTCCGAGGCGATCGTGCATCCCGACGAGGTCGTCGAGTACATCTCGCCGGCCGAGTGCCAGCTGTCGTACAACCCGCTCCAGATGGCGCTGACCTGGGAGGCCCTCGCGACCCGCGACCCCCGCATGCTCGCGCAGGCGCTCGAGCGCAGGCACGCGATCCCCGACGGCTGCGCGTGGGTCAACTACGTGCGCGGCCATGACGACATCGGCTGGACCTTCGCCGACGAGGACGCCGCCGAACTCGGCATCGACGGCTTCGACCATCGCCGATTCCTCAACGCGTTCTACGTGAACCGCTTCCCCGGCAGCTTCGCGCGCGGCGTGCCGTTCCAGGAGAACCCGCGCACGGGCGACGCTCGCGTGGCCGGCACGACGGCCTCGCTCGCGGGCGTCGAGGCCGGAGACCCGCACGGCGTCGACCGCGTGCTGCTCGCCCACGCGATCGCGCTCTCGACCGGTGGGATCCCGCTCGTCTACCTCGGCGACGAGGTCGCCCAGCTGAACGACTACTCCTACGTCGATGACCCAGCGCTCGCCGACGACAGTCGCTGGGTCAACCGGCCGCGCCGCCCCGCCGACGCCTATGCCGCACGGCACGACCGCGACACCCCGTCCGGCGCGGTGTACGCGGGACTCACCCGGCTCATCCGGGTGCGACGCGGAACAGCGGAGTTCGCGGGCGGGCGGCTCGTGCCGTTCGACCCGAAGCACCCCACGGTCCTGGGGTTCCAGCGCCCCGGGGCGACGGATGGCGCGGCCGCACCCGATGGAACGGCCGCCGTGCTCTGCCTCGCGAACGTCGGCGACGCACCGGCCGCGATCGACGCGCTCACGCTCTCGGGGTTCGCGCCCGAGGCGCACGAGCTCATCACCGACCGGCGGGTCTCGCTCGAGCGGGGAATCGTGCTCGAGCCCTGCCACGTCGCGTGGCTGCGGGTGCGCCCCGCCGAGGAGCCGCCGCGGTTCTGAGCAGCCGCGGCGAGGCCACCGCGTCGCCGACGAAAGAAGCCCCGGATCCGCTGGTTCTGCGGAGCCGGGGCTTCACCCTGCGCGCCCGGAGGGACTCGAACCCCCAACCTTCTGATCCGTAGTCAGATGCTCTATCCATTGAGCTACGGGCGCATGGGATGTCGCCCGGAACCTCTCGGCTCATCAGGCAACCCGGTTACTCTATCCCACGTCGCGCCCGCACGCCAATCGAGCGCGTCCGCCCGGGCGCGTCGGGCGGTGGGCTCCCGGAATCGGACGCGCCGGACATCCGCGATCGGAAGGCGTGGCTCCACTCGGCGGCGAGCGGCACTAGCATTCCGCCATGGGCAAGCTCATCTACAACTCCTCGAACCGAGAGATCGAGATCGAGGACCGCACGCTCGCGCACCTGCGCGTCGCCATCATCAACAAGCTGCGTCGGTCCGAGAGCTTCGCCATGACCTGGGAGCACGGGATCGAGCACGGCAGCGGCCGCACCACCCTCTGGCTCCACGAGTCGGTCCCGCTGCAGTTCGTGTTCAGCGGCAACCGCCCGCCGAAGCTCAACCGCCTGTGGATCGAGCAGATGCTCCTCTCCGCGAACAGCACGAGCGGCCTGCAGAACGTCCCCGAACCCGACGAGAACGAGCCCTTCGACTTCGATTGAGTCCCGTCGGCGCGGGCCGCGGTCGAGTCAGTCGACGAACTCGGTCTGGGTGCGGATGAAGTCGACCTCGCGCTCGCTCAGCCGCTCGGGCGCGGATCGCCCGATGAGCTCGACGATCTCCGAACGCACTCCGTCGTCGAGCGGCGCCGCGAGATCGGCGAGGATCGCGTGCTTGCCCGCGATCGAGAGTCGGGGCCACCAGTCCTCGATCGGGACGGTTCGCTCGCCCATGGCTCGGCCCCCTTCCTCCGATCCGGGGCGACCCCACGTCGTGGACCGCCTCACTCCGTGATAACAGCCGCGCCCGCCGGCGGCAACCCCTCGATCCGCAGGTCGCAGCGTGCGTACCGTGGCCGCCCGGCGCATATCCGCGCGCCGACGACCGGAAGGGAGATCACCATGAGCACGACCGTGACCGCCGACATCGAGGTGGACGTCCCGGTTCGCGTGGCCTACGACCAGTGGACCCAGTTCGAGACGTTCCCGGAGTTCATGAGCGGCGTCGACGCGATCCGCCAGGTCGACGACGTGACGACCCACTGGGTGGTGTCGATCGGCGGCGTCACCCGGGAGTTCGACGCCGACGTCTCCGACCAGGTCCCCGACGACCACGTCGCCTGGCACAGCACGACCGCCGAGGTCGACCACCGCGGCCGTGTCGTCTTCCGCCCGGTCTCGTCCGACCGGACCCGCGTGGACGTGACGCTGGAGTGGGAGCCCCAGGGCTTCGTCGAGGAGGCCGGGGCCGCGCTCGGGCTCGACGACCGGCAGGTCGACCACGACCTCCGGAGGTTCAAGGAGTTCATCGAATCGCGCGAGGTGCCGACCGGGACCTGGCGCGGCGAGGTGCACGGCGGCGGCGCGGCGGCCGCCACGGCCGGAACCGGAGCAGTCGACTCCGACGGCGTCGTCGGTGAGGACCCGGACCTCCGCCCCTAGTCGCCTGAGATGTCGGCCTCGTCGGACCCGTCGGCGCCGTCGGCGGGGACCGACTCGGGGTCGATCTGCTCGGGCACCAGCTGGATCCCGCCCGTCGAGTTCGCGCTGCGCATGAGCTCCTCGAGGTAGGACCGGCTGAGCTCGGGCGGCTCGGGGTCGTCGAAGACGAACCGGAGCGGGATGTTCGGGTGGAGCCACAGGGTGCTGCGACCCTCGGGCTGCTCCTCGGGATGCTCCCACGACACCGTGAAGGATTCGCCCCGCCGGAGCTTCGTGACCACCGCGACCTGCAGATGCGCCAACGCCCGGTCCTCGATCCCGATCGGCGTGACGGCGTTCCCGTAGTACAGGATTCCCATGGCGACGAGGCTACCCCGCTTCCGCCCACCTCAGGCCCGGCCCGTCAACCCCCTCGGCCCAGCGGGCCCTCGCGCGTAGCGTGACCGCACGGACATTCGAATGAGGAGGTCCCGGTGCATCACCATCTGGTCGATCCGACCACCAAGCACACGGCGGAGCCGTTCCCCCAGCAGGAGCAGCTTCCGCCCGGCATGACCCCGCGGATGACCCCGCAGCCCGACCACGGCGAGTACAGCTACCGCGGCTCGGGGCGACTGTCGGGGCGTCGCGCGCTCATCACAGGCGGCGACTCCGGGATCGGCCGCGCCGTCGCGATCGCGTTCGCCAGGGAGGGCGCCGACGTGGCGATCTCGTACCTGCCCTCGGAGCAGGAGGACGCCGACGAGACCGCCTTCTGGGTCCGGGACGCGGAGCAGCAGGTGGAACTCCTCCCCGGCGACCTCCTCGACGAGCATCACTGCGCGGACCTCGTCCGGCAGACCTGCGACGCGTTCGGCGGAATCGACCTGCTGGTGCTGAACGCCGCCCACCAGCGCGACCGCGGCGGCATCGAGGAGGTGCCGACCGACGACTTCGACGAGGTCATGCGCGTCAACCTCTACTCGAACGTGTTCCTCGCCCGTGCGGCGGTGCCGCGCATGGACGCCGGCTCGTCGATCATCACGACGTCGTCGATCCAGGGCTTCGACCCCTCCTCGCGACTCGTCGACTACGCGATGACGAAGGCGGCGCTCGTGGCGTTCACGAAGGCCCTGGCCGAGGAACTCGGGCCGCGCGGCATCCGCGTGAACTCGGTCGCCCCCGGGCCGATCTGGACGCCGCTGATCCCGTCGACGGGATGGCCGGACAAGCTCCCCCGGTTCGGGCAGGACACGCCGCTGGGTCGCGCCGGGCAACCTGCCGAGCTGGCGGGCGCGTACGTCTACCTCGCGTCGGATGACGCGTCGTTCACGTCCGGGGCGATCCTCCCGGTCACGGGGGGCAAGCCGCTCTGAGGCGGTGAGGGGAAGGAGCAGGACATGCCCGGCAACCGACGAGGGCAGAACTCGCTGAAGGACCCGGAGCTCTACGAGGAGCTCCGGGACGACGGTGCCTCCAAGGAGAAGGCGGCCCGCATCTCGAACGCGGCCGCGGCCCGCGGCCGCAGCTCGGTCGGCCGCGCGGGCGGCCGGTCCGGCAGCTACGACGACTGGACCGTGCCCGAGCTGAAGGAGCGGGCCAAGGAGCTCGGCCTGACGGGCTACAGCGACATGCGCAAGGGCGAACTCATCGACGCCCTCCGCAACCACTGAGGGGCGACGGATGCCGCGACTGCGACGCGTCGAACCGTACGCGTCGCCGGGGCTGACACGCCGACGCAGCGGCCGGGGCTTCACGTACCGGCACGCCGACGGCTCGCTCGCCGATCGTGCCGACCGGAACCGGATCGCCGATCTCGCGATCCCGCCCGCGTGGACGGAGGTGTGGATCTCCGAGGCGCCGAACGCGCACATCCTCGCGGTCGGCGTCGACGCCGCCGGCCGTCGCCAGTACCTCTACCACCCGGTCTGGCGCGAGCGGCAGGACGCGGAGAAGTTCGAGCGGATGGCTGCGCTCGCCGGGGTGCTTCCCGCCGCGCGCCGCGGCGTCCGTCGCGACCTGGCGCGCGACGAACTGCTGCGCGAGCGGGTGCTGGCCGCCGCGTTCCGCACGCTCGACCTCGGCGCCATCCGCATCGGGTCGGAGGAGGCGCTCGCTCAGGCCCGCAGCCGCGGGCTGACGACGCTGCTCGTGCGGAACGCGCACCTGGACGGCTCGGACGCCGTGCGGCTCCGGTTCCGCGCGAAGGGGGGCGTCGCGCAGGAGGTCGTGCTCGTGGATGCGGGGCTCGCAGCCTTCGTGGACGGCATGTCCGGGCGCTCGCCCGGCGCGCGGCTGTACGCGTTCACCGAGGGACGGCGGATGCGACCGCTCGGCCCGGTCGACGTCAACGAGGACATCCGATCGCGGACGGGCGGCGACTTCACGGCGAAGGACTTCCGGACGCTGCGCGGCACGATCGCCGCCGCGGACCGGCTCGCCGAGATCGGCACCGCCGGGACGTCCCGGGCGCGTGCCGCCGCGGTCCGCGAGGCGATCGTGCGCGCGAGCGAGGTCCTCGGCAACACCCCCGCGATCGCGAAGGCGAGCTACGTCGACCCGCGCGTCGTCGAGGCGTACGAGCACGGCCGGCTGGCCCGCCTCGGCGGGGGCCGCGAGCGCGCCCTGCTGCAACTGCTCGTCGACGACGTCGGGTGATCCGCACGCCGACCGTGCGTCTGCTGGGTATCGCCCCCACGTACGTCCGGCGGTACATATGCGCCCGTACGCTTGGGATATCGACAGCGGGCGGATGCCCGTGAACACACCGGCTGGGAAGTCGACGACGACGGGCCGGATCATCAGCACTTCACTTATCCCCTCATCGCACCTCGGTGCGATCCGCTCCACGAAGCCGCGCGGCGATCGTCCCGGCGTGACCCAGAGCTACGCGGCACTCTCCCAGGTGATCAAGGAGAGCGGGCTGCTCCGCCGCACGCCGGTCTTCTACTCACTGCTCGTGGGCGGCCTCGTCCTCGCGCTGGGGGGTGCGATCACCGGATTCGTCCTGCTCGGCGACACCTGGTACCAGCTGCTCATCGCCGCCGCGCTGGGCATCATCTTCACGCAGTTCGCGTTCTTCGCCCATGAGGCGTCGCACCGCGCCGTGCTCACCTCGGGCCGGGCCAACGACCGGGTGGGGCGCTTCGTCGCGACCGTCATGGTCGGCATCAGCTACCAGTGGTGGATGACCAAGCACACGCGCCACCACGCCAACCCGAACCGGATCGGCAAGGACCCGGACATCGAGTTCGACACGATCTCGTTCATCGAGGAGGACGCGGCGCGCCAGCGCGGCCTCATCGGCTGGATCACCCGTCGCCAGGGCTGGCTGTTCTTCCCCCTGCTCCTCCTCGAGGGCCTGAACCTGCACGTGACCTCGATCCGATCGCTGTTCGAGCGTCGAGCGATCCCGGGCCGCGCCCTCGAGCTCACGCTCATCGCGCTGCGGCTCGGTGCCTACGTCGCCGTGGTCTTCTGGGCGCTGCCGCTCGGCATGGCCTTCGCGTTCCTGGGCGTGCAGCTGGCCGTCTTCGGCGTCTACATGGGGGCCTCGTTCGCACCCAACCACAAGGGCATGCCGATCGTCCCGGCCGACGCGAAGCTCGACTTCCTGAGCAAGCAGGTGCTGACGAGCCGCAACATCACGGGCCGGTGGACGAGCCCGCTCATGGGCGGCCTCAACCACCAGGTCGAGCACCACCTCTTCCCGAGCATGCCGCGACCGCACCTCGGGCGAGCACGCGAGATCGTGCGGGAGCACTGCCGGTCACTCGGCATCCCCTACACCGAGACGACGCTCGTGGACTCGTACGGCATCGTCGTCCGGTACCTCAACCGGGTCGGCCTCGCGGCCCGCGACCCGTTCGACTGCCCGGCGGCCGGCGAGCTGCGGCGCCGCTGAGCAGGGCGCCGGCCGACCGCTAGGCCGCCTCG
>NZ_SDPL01000788.1 GCF_004135055.1 Agromyces binzhouensis
GCCGAGCCGCGGCCTGCTCGCGCGCGAGATCGCGCCGGGCGCGGTCGTCGACGTGTGGGCCGCGCGTGAACTCGAGCGCGACGTGTTCGAGCCGCCCGTCGTGCTCGTCGCCGGCGCCGAGGTCGCCGCCGTCCTGGAGCCCGACGGCATGGTCGCGGGCGGCGGGCCGAGCGTCGAACTCCTCATCTCGCGTGCGAAGACGGCCGCCCTGCTCGAAGCGCTCGCCTCGGGGGATGCGATCGACCTCGTTCCCGCGGCGGCCGCGACGGGCTCCGGCTGATGGCACGGCTGGCGCTCGCGCTCGACCCCTCGGTCGAGGATCGCATCCTCGCCGACCTCGTCGAAGCGGGCCACACGATCGTGGCACGGGTCGTCGGGCGGCGCGACGTGCTCGACTGCCTCGACGTGCTCGCGCCCGACGTCGTCGTGGTCGGCGCGGGTGCGGCGACGCTCGACGCGGAGCTCCTCGCGGCCTGCGACGAGCGCGGCATCCGGCTCATCGCGCTGGCGTCCACGGACCGTGACCGCGCCGAGGCCGATCGCATCGGCCTGCACGAGGTGCTCGACGCCGATGCCGAGCCTGCCGAGCTCGAGGCGCTGCTCGCGGGCGGACCGCCGGTCCCGTCCCGGCTCGGCGACG
>NZ_SDPL01000789.1 GCF_004135055.1 Agromyces binzhouensis
CGCTCGTCGTCGACGACGGCCTCGCCACCGGTGCGACCGCGGAGGCCGCATGCGAGGTGGCCCGCGCCCGCGGCGCCAGTCGCGTCGTGCTCGCGGTCCCGGTGGCGCCGAAGGATGCCGCGTCTCGCGTGCCGTCGGCGGACGCCCTCGTCGCGGTCGAGGTCCCGGACTGGTTCATGGCGGTCGGACAGGCCTACGCGGACTTCCGCCAGACGACCGACGAGGAGGTCCTCGCGCTCCTCGAGGCGGCGCGGGCGCGTCGCTCCGGTCTCGCGTAGCGTGGCCGCATGCCCGATTACGGCCGCCCGATCGAGTTCGGAACGTTCATCACGCCCTCGGCACTGGAGCCCGAACGCACGGTCGAGCTGGCGCTCGCGAGCGAGCGGTCCGGGCTCGAGTTCGTCACCTTCCAGGATCACCCGTACCAGCCGCGGTTCCTCGACACGTGGACGCTCATGAGCTGGGTCGGCGCGCGGACGAGTCGCATCCGCATCTCCGCGAACGTGCACAACCTGCTGCTCAGGCCGCCGGCCGTGCTCGCCCGCGCCGCGGCATCCCTCGACCTGCTCACGGGCGGTCGCGTCGTGCTCGGCCTCGGCGCGGGCGGGTTCGCACCGGCCGCCGTCGCGATGGGCGC
>NZ_SDPL01000790.1 GCF_004135055.1 Agromyces binzhouensis
TGATCGCCGAGCGGTCCCATCGCCGCCGGTCCTGGTCGCCGAGCAGCACCGGGTCGCCGTGGGCGTCGAGCCGCGCGGGGAATCGCGCCGCAGTGAGCTCCATGAGCGCCACCAGTCCGTGCGCCTCGGGTTCGCGCGGCACGAGCGCCGCGAGCACGCGGGCCAGCCGCAACGCCTCCCGGCTGAGCTCGGGCCGCATGAGGTCCTCCCCCGCCGACGCGGAGTGACCCTCGTTGAAGACGAGGTAGAGCACGCCGAGCACCGTGCCGAGTCGCTCGGGGAACTCGTCGCGGGGCGGCACCTCGAACGGCACGCCCGCCGCGCCGAGCGTCCTCTTCGCCCGCACGATGCGCTGCTGCACGGTCGAGACGGGGGTGAGGAAGGCCCGCGCGATCTCCTCAGTCGTGAGGCCGCCCACGACGCGGAGCGTCAGCGCGACGCGCGCCTCGCGCGAGAGCACCGGATGGCACGACACGAACACGAGACGGAGGACGTCGTCGTCGATCGCGTCGGGGTCGTACGGCAGGCCGCCCGCGGCATCCGTCGCCTCGGCCCGCTCGCGCTCGAGGTCGTGGGCGATCGCCGCGAGCCGCTCGTCGTAGCGCTCGCGGCGCCGCCAGCCGTCGATGGCGC
>NZ_SDPL01000791.1 GCF_004135055.1 Agromyces binzhouensis
CGAGGAGCGGCACGGCCGACGCGGCGATGAGCGCGGCCGCGGCGAGGCGCGCACTGCGGCGCCGGGGGCGGCCTGACGGGGGAACTGGCATCGTCGATCAGGCTACCGTGGGAGCCATGGAGCAGCCTGCACTCGAGCCCTCCCCGACGATCGGGGAGCTCGGCGAGACGGCGGTGCTCGCCCGCATCCTGCCGCGCCTGGAACCCGGCGATGCCGCGCTCCTCGGCGCGGGCGACGACGCGGCGGTCGTGGCCGCCGCGGACGGGCGGTTCGTCGTCACGACCGACCTCATGGTGCACGGGCCGGACTTCCGCCTCGCATGGTCGCGCCCGCACGACCTCGGCTGGAAGGCGGCGGCGACCAACCTCACCGACGTCGCCGCGATGGGGGCGCGCCCGACGGCGCTCGTCGTCTCGATCGCCGCGCCGCCCACGACGCACGTCGGGCTGCTCGAGGGCATCGCCGACGGGCTGCGCGACGCGCTCGCCGAGCTCGCACCGGGTGCCGGGGTGGTCGGCGGCGACCTGTCCGCGTCATCCGTGCTCACGATCGCGGTGACCGCGTTCGGCGACCTCGAGGGGCGCGCCCCGGTCCTGCGCTCCGGGGCCCGGCCGGGCGACGTCCTCGC
>NZ_SDPL01000792.1 GCF_004135055.1 Agromyces binzhouensis
CTCGGCCGCGGCGAGCCCGACGTCGGGGTCGACGCCGAGGCGACCGGCGACCTCGGCCGGGTCCTCGCAGGCGGGGTCGAAGTCGCGGGGGGTCGCCATGGATCCATGGTGTGCACGCCCGCCGACGGCATGCAACGGCCGAACGACCCCCGATGCGCGGCGGCGCGCGGCGGCGACCGACGGCGTAGGCTCGCGGCATGGAAGACGAGTCCATCGCCGTGCTCGTGACCGGAGCGGAACGCCGGCTGCTCGAGCCCGAGACCCGACGGGACCCCGCGGCCCTCGAGGACCTGCTCCACGAGTCGTTCCGCGAGATCGGGCGCAGCGGGCGCCTGTGGACGCGCGACGAGCTGATCGACGTCATGACCGGGCCCGACGCGGTCGACGTGCAGTCGGCAGTCGTGACCGGAGAGCACGTCGAGCTCGTCGGACCGGATCTCGCCCTCCTGACCTACACGCTCGACGCCGACGGCATGCGGAGCCGCCGCAGCTCGCTCTGGCGGCTCACGGGCGGGCGGCCGAGGATGCTGTTCCACCAGGGGACGCCGCTCGGCCCGCACGTCGGCTGACCGCGCAGCGCCCGCCGCACCGGCGTCAGCGTGCCGGCGTCAGCGTGCCGGCGTCAGC
>NZ_SDPL01000793.1 GCF_004135055.1 Agromyces binzhouensis
GCCGGTCACCGGCGCGGGCGCCCTCGCGCGTCGGGCGGTGCTGCGCATCGCATCCGGGCATCGACCCGCGCATCCGGTCCTCGCCGCGCCGCCCGCGCGGCGGTACGGTGGAGCATGGCCGAAGCGAAGACGGTGCCGACCGGCGAATCCGTGTCGGAGTTCCTCGATGCGGTCGAACCCGCCGGGCGCCGCGATGACGGGCTGGTGCTCCGCGAACTCTTCGATCGCGTGACCGACACCGACGCCGTCATGTGGGGCCCGTCGATCGTCGGCTACGGGCTGCACCACTACCGGTACGACTCGGGCCGCGAGGGCGACATGCCCGTCGTGGGGTTCTCGCCGCGGAAGGCGTCGATCTCGCTCTACGGCCTGCAGACCCCCGGCGCCGACGAGCTCATCGATCGGCTGGGCAAGGTCAAGGTCGGCGCCGGATGCCTGTGGGTCGGCCGCCTCTCGACGATCGACCTCGGCGTCCTCGAGTCGCTCGTCGACCGGGCCTGGGTGCGCACGCGCGGCGACGACCTCTGACCGGCGGCCGGCGCCGGGCGCGCCGGATGCGGCCGGGCCTCCCGCACGGGGTCACCGGTTTGCACCTCGCCTGCGCGTCCGGCTAGGGTCGCT
>NZ_SDPL01000794.1 GCF_004135055.1 Agromyces binzhouensis
AACCGCCGGCGCCGAGCGCGAGGTCCCACGGGTTGCGGGCGGCACGGCCGGCGAGCGGCTCGGTGTAGGACGGCAGGCCGAACTCGGGCGTCGCGGTCTTGCCGAGGCTCACGGCCCCCGCCGCGTCGACGTCCCGGACGAGGTCGTCCGACTCGTCGGGCACGTCGCCGGCGAACGCACGCGAGCCGAACGCCGTGGGCACGCCCGCCCGCGGGTGCAGGTCCTTGTCCGCGAGCGGCATGCCCCACAACGGCGCCGCGTGCGCCAGGTCGCGTTCGACGAGCCGCGCGCGCTCGCGGGCCCGCTCCGGCGTCACGAGCGCGAACGCCCCGACCTCCGGGTCGAGTCGCTCGATCCGCGCGAGGTAGTGCTCGGTGGCCTCGAGCGGCGTGACGTCGCCGCGTTGCAGGAGCTGGTGCAGCTCCAGCGCCGTGTACTCGTGCAGGTCCTCGTGCTGGTCGGCCACGACCCGAGCCTACGCACCGCGGTCGCGGCACCGCACCCGGGTAGAGTGACGCGCGTGACGGGGGCGACGGGCACGGGCGGCGTCGGGGCCGTGGCGCGGCATCCGCTCGCCTGGGGTGCCGCCTGGAGCAGCGCCCTCGGCATCGCGGCGGCC
>NZ_SDPL01000795.1 GCF_004135055.1 Agromyces binzhouensis
CGCACGCGTGCGCACGGGGGCGACGGCCGCGGCCGACCCCGCGCCGACGCTGTCGCCGCGCGAGCTCGACGTGCTCCGGCTGGTCGCCGACGGCCGCTCCAACCCCGAGATCGGTCGGATGCTGCACATCGGCGAGGCGACCGTGAAGACGCACCTCATCCACGCGTTCGAGAAGCTCGAGGTGAGCGATCGCACGCGGGCGGTCACACGGGCGATGGAGCTCGGGCTGCTCTGACCGGGTCGCGCGCCGCGGGGCGCGGTCGCGCCCGACCGCGTCTCGGGACCCGTACGCTGAGCCGGTGGGATCCGGTCGAACGACACCGAACGCAGGGCGCACCGCTCGCGCATGGCGCGTCCCGCGTCCCCGCCTCCCGGCGCCCGGCCGTGATCGCCGGCTCGCCGCGTCGCCCGACGGTGACGGCGTGTTCATCGTCCTGAACCGCTCGGCGGGGACCAGCGTCGTGCGCTCCGATCCCGCGACCGTGCTGCGCACTCGTCTCCCGCGCGCCGAACTGCACTTCCTCGACCCGGGCGAGGATCCGGCCGCGGTCGTCGCCGACGCCCTCGCCCGGCCGGCGCCGCCGCGCATCGTCGGCGTCTGCGGCGGCGACGGATC
>NZ_SDPL01000796.1 GCF_004135055.1 Agromyces binzhouensis
GGCGGACCCGATGCCGCCGGCGAGCTGGTCGAGCCCGCCGGCGAGCGAGTCCGCGCCGTCGGCGAGCTGCCCCGCGCCATCCGCCGCGTCGCCGAGCGAACCGCCGACCTGCACGAGGTTGCCGTACAGGCCCTCGAGGTACTGGGTCGTCAGCTCGTGGCCGAACGTCGTCGCGATCGCGTCGCCGACGGTCGCGCCGATGATGCCCGCGAGGTAGCTGTGGGCGTCGTCGGTGCGGATGTCGAGGGCCGCCGTCGTCGGCGCGTCGCCGGCGAGCGAGGTGACCGAGGCCGAGAAGTCGGCCGGGATGGTGAGCACCGCATACGCCTCGCCGTCGGCGAGCTCGGCGGCTGCCTCCTCGTCGTTCGAGATCGTCCAGTCGAACCCGGTGTCGCCGTCGCCGGTGAGCTCGGTCACGAGCAGGCGACCGGCGAGCACGGGCGGCTCCTCGCCGTCGGGCGTGGTGGTCGTGACCATCTCGTCGTTGTTCACCACGATGGCGGGGATCGAGTCCATGCGCTCGTCCGCGCCGCCGACCGCACCGGCGACGAGGCCTGCGACGGCGAGCGGGACGGCGATGACGGCCGCGAGCAGCGCGGCGCGGCGGCCTC
>NZ_SDPL01000797.1 GCF_004135055.1 Agromyces binzhouensis
GCGCCCGGTTCGTGGTGAGCCCCGGGCTCGCGGACGACGTCGTCGAGCGCGCGCTCGCCCGCGGCGTCGACGTCGTTCCGGGCGTCGCGACCGCGACGGAGGTCCAGCGCGCCGTCCGCCTCGGCCTGAGCCGCCTGAAGCTCTTCCCCGCGGGCCAGCTCGGCGGGCTCGGGCTGATACGCGCGCTGGCCGGGCCGTTCCCCGACGTGCGGTTCCTGCCGAGCGGCGGAGTGAACTCTGCGAACGCCGCGGACTACCTCGCCGACCCGAACGTGTTCGCCGTGAGCGGCAGTTGGATGGCGACCCGCGACCTGATCGCGGCGGGCGACGTCGCGGCCATCGAGCGGCTGAGCCGCGAGGCCGTCGCGGCGGTGGCGCGATGAGCACCGGCGACCGCGGCACGCGCAGCGTGCTGACCCTCGGCGAAGGCCTCGGCGTCCTCCGCACGCGCGGGATCGGCTCGCTCGCCCACGAGACCGACCTCGTCGTCGGCACGGGTGGCGCCGAGGGCAACGTCGCTATCGGCCTCGCCCGACTCGGCATCGCGGTCACCTGGCTCGGCCGGGTCGGCGACGACGGACTCGGCACGCGGGTCGCGCGCGAGCTGCGC
>NZ_SDPL01000008.1 GCF_004135055.1 Agromyces binzhouensis
ATCGGGGAGGCGGCCGCGGGACTCGCCGTCTGAGGCGGCCTCCGCCCGCGTGGCGCTCGCGCGGGCGGTCCGGCCGACGGTCAGGTCACCGGCCCGCCCCCGCGACCTCCGGGATCACGCGAGGATCGTCAGCGGGTGCTCGATCCGTGCGACGAACGCGGCGAGCCACTTGGCCGCGACGGCGCCATCGAGGACGCGGTGGTCGGCCGACAGCGTGACGTTCATGAGCGTGCCGACCTCGAGCGCACCGTCGACGACGACGGGCGCCTGTCGGGCCGCTCCGACGGCGAGGATCCCCGCGTGCGGCGGGTTGATGATGGCGCTGAACTCGCGCGTGCCGTACATGCCGAGGTTCGACACCGAGAAGCTGCCGCCCTCGATCTCGTGCTGGCGGAGGCCGCCGGTGCGCGCACGTTCCGCCAGGTCGGCGATGCGGCGGCCGAGCTCCGACACGCTGAGCGACTCGACGCCGCGGACGACCGGCGTGACGAGGCCGTCGTCGATGGCGACCGCGATGGCGATGTCGGCCGTGCGGTGCTGCAGCACGCCCTCGTCCGCCCACGTCCGGTTCGCCTCGGGGACGTCGACGAACGCGCCGGCGACGGCCTTCACGACGAGGTCGTTCACCGACACCTTCAGCGTTCCCGCCGCGTTGAGCTCGCGGCGGAGCTCGAGCAGCCGGTCGACGCGGCACTCGGCGGTGAGGTAGAAGTGCGGAACCTGCGTCTTGCTCTCGACCAGGCGTCGCGCGATCGTTCGGCGCATGCGCGTGTGCGGCACCAGTTCGGCATCGGCGGTCGCCGAGGCGGATGCCGGCGTGGTCGGCGTGGTCGGCGCGGGTGCCGCGGCCCGATCACCGGAGCGGGCGGCCTCAGCGGGGGCCGCCTTGGCCTCGATGAGCGGCTCGACGTCCCTGCGGACGATCCGACCGTCGGGACCGGACCCCGTGACGCCCTCGAGGTCGATGTCGTGCTCGCGCGCCAGCCGCCGCACGAGCGGGCTCATGAACCTCCGAGCCCCGGTCGCACCGCCGCCGTCATCGCTCCCCCGGGCGTCCGGCCCGGGCCGCGACACCCCGTCGTCCGAGTGGTCGAACGCCGGCTCGGCGTCGGCGACCGGTGCCGCCGATTCGGGATCGGCCGGTGCGGCCTGCGGCACGGGCGCGGCATCCGCCACCGTCTCGCCCGGCTCGCCGACGACCGCGATCGGGGCGCCGACGTCGACGAGGTCGCCCTCGGCGACCAGCAGTTCGAGGACGGTCCCCGAGACCTCGGCGGCGTACTCGACGACCGCCTTGTCGGTCTCGATCTCGGCGAGGGGCTGACCCACGTCGATCTGCTCGCCGACCCCGACCGACCAGGACTGGATCGCGGCCTCGGTCGTGTTCGCGAGCACCTCGGGCATGCGGACCGTGGTGGCCATCATGCACCGCCCGCGTTCGCACGGACGGTCTCGAGTGCGGCCGCGACCTCCTCGGTGCGCGCGATCGCCGCGCGCTCGAGCACGCGCGAGATCGACGGAGCCGTCTCGGACCCCGTGACCCTCTGCACTGGCTGGTCGAGCCAGTCGAACAACCGCCGCTGGATCTCGTCGGCGAGCCAGCCGCCGTACGAGGTGCCCCTGGCGCCCTGCTCGACGATGAGCACCGCGTTGGTCTTCTTCACGGATGCCTCGATCGTCGCCCAGTCGATCGACGCGCGGTCGAGCCAGCGCAGGTCGATCAGCTCGGCGTCGACGCCGGTCTGCTCGATCGCCTCGAGGCTGTGCCGCACCATCGAGAGGTAGCTGATGACGGTGACCTCGCTGCCTTCGCGCCGGACGGCGGCGGTCCCCGGCGGGATCACGTAGTCGAGGTCGCCAGCGATCACGGTGTCCTTCTCGTTGTAGAGGTCGACGTGCTCGATGACGAGCACGGGGTCCTGCAGGGCGAGGGCGGCGTTCATCAGGCCGACGTAGTCCTCGGCCGTGGACGGCGCGACGATGCGCCATCCCGGGCTCGTCGCGAAGATGCCCGCCGGGTCCATGAGGTGCTGGGACCCGTAGCCGGAGCCCATCGCGACCTTGGTGCGGAGCACGAGGGGCACGGGATTGTCGCCGCCGAACATGTGACGGGCCTTGCCGATCTGGTTGAACACCTGGTCTGCGGCGACCCACATGAAGTCGGGGTACATGAACTCCACGACGGGGCGGAAGCGGCCGTCGAGCGCGAGCCCTCCTCCGAGGCCCGCGAACGCGTTCTCGCTGATCGGCGTGCCGAGCACGCGGTCGGGGTAGGCCGTGGCCAGGCCCTTGGTGGCGCCGTTCGTGCCGCCCTTCAGGCGGTGCACGTCCTCGCCGAGGACGACGATCCGCTCGTCGTCGGCCATGCGGCGTTCCATGACCGCGGCCACGGCGTCGACGAACTTCACGGCCTCGCGATCGCGATCGTCGCCGGTCGGCTCGAGCGCCCGCAGGTCCTCCAGTTCGCTGCCGTCACCGCGCACGCCCACGTCGACGAACTCGGTGTCGGGCCAGAGCCCGGGGCGGATGCGGCGGCGCCCCGGCTTCTCGGGATCGTCCTCGAGGAGTTCGCCGGTCGCGGCATCCATCGCGGCGACCGCCTGCGCACGCACCGCGTCGACCTGCTCGCGCTCGAGCCGGCCGAGGCGGATCATCTCGCTGGCGACGCGCTCGAGCGGGTCGCGCGCACGCCACTCCTCCTCCTCGTCCCTCGTCCGATAGCCGAACGCACTCCCGGGGTACGGCCCGTTCTGGTGGAAGAAGCGATACACCTCCGCCTCGACGATGGCGGGCCCGCCCCCGGAGCGCATGACCTCGGCGGCCTCCTGCATCGCGAGGTGAACGGCGAGCGGGTCCATGCCGTCGACGCGCCAGGACGGGATGCCGAAGCCCTGGCCGCGCACCGACAGCCGGGTGTCGGCGACGGCCTCCTCGATGCGCGTCGAGACGGCGTAGAGGTTGTTCTCTATGAAGAAGCAGACGGGCAGCTTCCACGCCGCCGACAGGTTCATCGACTCGAGGACGGAACCGATCTGCGCGGCGCCGTCGCCGAAGTAGTTGACCGTGAGGTCGGTCGTGCCCGCGTTCCGCTGCGCCCAGGCGTTGCCGGTCGCCATCGGAGCCCCGCCGCCGACGATCGCGTTGGTGCCGAGCGCGCCCGCCTCGAACCACTGCAGGTGCATGGAGCCGCCGCGACCGCGGCAGTATCCCTGCGCGAGCCCGAGGATCTCGGCGAGCGTCCGCTGCAGCACCTGCTGCACCTCGGGGGTGACGAGCCCATCGAGGTCGAGCCGGCCGCCCGAGACGTGCGTGATCGCCTTCGCGAGGAACTGGTGGTGGCCGCGATGCGACCCGTTCACGGCATCCGTCGACCGCAGCCCCACGATCGACCCGACCGCGCCGCCCTCCTGGCCGATCGACGAGTGGGCCGGACCGTGCACGAGCCCGTCGGCTGCCAGCTCGAGCACTCGCTCCTCGAAGGCGCGGATCAGGTGCAACTGGCCGAGCATCGTCTCGAGCAGGGCGGGATCCGCCGCCTTCCAGTCGGCTGCGGTGGTCGTGAGCTCGACCCACTCGGGAGCGGGTTCGAGGCGTCGTCGTCTCGGCATGGCTGCGGTCCTCCGTCGGCGGCGACCCAACGCGGCGATGCGATGGGTGGTGTAGTCATCGTAATCCACGCTTGGATCCAATCCAAGCATTCTCACCAAAGAATTCCGTGCAGGCGGCGGCCCTTCGCCGTATGATTGCATCCAGTCACCGACGACGAGAGGATGCGACATGGCATTGCCCGGCCTCAGGGGAACCGAGCACATCGGGTTCACCGTGCCAGACCTCGACGAGGCGCACCGCTTCTTCGTCGACGTCGTCGGCTGCGAGTACGTCTACACGCTCGGCCCGTTCCAGCGGGATGACGACTGGATGGCCGAGCACCTGAACGTCCACCCCCGCTCAGTGATGCGCGAGCTCCGCTTCTTCCGTTGCGGGCACGGCCCGAACTTCGAGATCTTCCAGTGGGAGCCCGCCGACGGCCAGGCCGACCAGCCGAGGAACAGCGACATCGGCGGCCACCACCTCGCGTTCTACGTCGACGACCTCGATTCGGCGGTCGCCTACCTGCGCGAGTCGGGCGTGACGGTGCTGGGCGAGCCGACCGCGAGCCGCAATGCGAGCGAGGGCCAGCGCTGGGTCTACTTCCTCGCTCCGTGGGGCATGCAGCTCGAGCTCGTCAGCTTCCCGGACGGCAAGGCGTACGAGGCCCACGCCACCGTCAAGCTCTGGGACCCGCGGAACCCGGTCGCATGAGCGACGGTGCACTCCAGACCCCCGCGTCGCGCGACGGCAACGCCGCGATCCGCGTGGCCGCCGGCATCCGCGACGCGATCGAGCACGGAGACCTGGCGCCGGGGTCCCGGCTTCGCCAGGAGGAGATCGCCGAGCGGTTCGGTGCGAGCCGGGTGCCGGTGCGCGAGGCGCTGAAGGCGCTCGAGGCGGAGGGGCTCGTCACCCTCGTGGCGAACGCGGGCGCCTGGGTCTCCCGTCTGACGCTCAGCGAGTGCGAGGAGGTCTACCAGACCCGGGAGCGGCTCGAACCGCTCCTGCTGCGCTACTCCGCACCTCGCCTGACGCCGTCCGACCTCGATCAGCTGGAGGGACTCGCGACCGAGATGACCGTGCACGACGACGTCGGTGAGTTCCTCCGCCTCGACCGCGCGTTCCACATGCTGAGCTACTCGCGAGCCGACACCCTCATGCTGGGCGACCTCGTCGAGCGGCTCTGGAACGCGACCCAGCCGTATCGGCGCGCCTACACGATGCTCGCCGACGCGGACACGCGCAGGATCATGCACGATGAGCACCACCTCATCGTGGTCGCCCTGCGGGACGGCGACGTCGAGGGCGCCGAACGCACGGTCGCGAGCCACATCCGCCGCACGAGGCGGCTGCTCGCGCGGCATCCGGAGGTCTTCTCGCCGGGGTGACCGACCGGTAACCCTGGTCAGGGGGCCGCGTCGTGCTTCGCGGAAGGAGCGGGCCGCATGGACTTCATGGCCTGCAGCACGTCGACGGCCGACGCGATCGAGCCGGTGGGCGGGGGCGACTCGTGGCCGAGGTCCGCGAGGGACTGGTACGACGCGTCTCGCCGACCGATCACGAACCAGATGCCGCGCGCGGTCCCGTCGGACCGATTGAGGTAGAGGTGTGGTCGGTTGGAGTCGAAGCAGAACGAGTCTCCGGGCTCGAGGTCGTAGGTCTCGAAGTCGATGCGCAGCGTGAGACGGCCCTCCAGCAGGACCCCGTATTCGAGGCCGGCGTGGCGCATCATCTTGCCCTCGACAGAGCTTGAGGCACCCGGCTGGTAGGTGACGATCAACGGGTCGGCGACCGTGCTCGTCCCCACCGCCATCCGCTCCCACGTCACGCCGTTCTCCATCTCGATCATGGGGCTGTCCTCGCGACGCTGCACCACGTCGTCGCTCAGCCGGTTCCCTGCCGGCGACGGACCGGACCGGTCGGCCGCGGCGCGGGACGCGGAGGAGTCGCGTGCTCCGATGAGGCCATCGAGCGAGATGCCGAGGTAGGTCACGAGTGCGTAGAGCGTGCTGACCGACGGCTGCGTCTTGCCCGTCTCCACCTGGGAGAGCAGGCTCGCCGACACGCCCACCGCCGCGGCCACGTTCCGCAGGCTCAGCTTCTTCGCCTCCCTCGCTCGGCGAAGCTCGGACCCCACGTCCAACTGCATCATCGCGTCCTTTCATGCGGCTCGCGCCAGCCTTCAGTCAGACTGAACAGATCGCCTGCCAAATGATAGCGTCAATCACCGCGTACTTCCCCGATACCGGGCGATTCGGTGGGGCGCGTCGCCCGGTGCATCCCCAAGCGTTAACTGATACTGTACGAATCGCGTCCGTGTACCACGGACGCGGCGCGGCAGACGGACGGGAGAGCGACGATGACGACCCTCGGATTCCTCGGGCTCGGCAACATGGGCACCGCGATCGCGGGCAGGCTGGTCGGTGCCGGCGGCGAGGTCCAGGTGTGGAACCGCAGCCCGGAGGCCGCGGAGTCGCTGGTCGCGCGCGGGGCGATCGCGGCGGAGCATCCCGCCGGTGCCCTCGCTGCGCCGGTGTCGTTCTCGATGCTCGCGAACGACGAGGCGGCGGAATCGGTGCTGACCGCGGAGAACCTCGAAGGCGGACCAGAGGGTCGCATCCACGTGAACATGGCGTCGATCAGCGTCGACGCCGCCGATCGGCTCGAAGCCGTCGCCGCCGCCGCCGGGGTCCGATATGTCGCGTGCCCGGTGCTGGGG
The DNA here is from genome assembly GCF_004135055.1 of Agromyces binzhouensis. Lineage (GTDB taxonomy): Bacteria > Actinomycetota > Actinomycetes > Actinomycetales > Microbacteriaceae > Agromyces > Agromyces binzhouensis. The sequence continues at coordinate 6,311 of NZ_SDPL01000008.1, forward strand.
CGGCCCGCCGTCGCGGCCGAGGGCCGGCTGAACCTCCTGCTCGCAGGTCCCGACGACGCACTGGACGCGGTCGCGCCGTACCTCGAGCACTGCGGCATCCGGCAGTGGCGCTTCGGCGAGCGGCCGCGACAGGCGAACGCTGTCAAGATCGCCGTCAACTACACGATCCTCCACGCCCTGCAGGCGCTCGCCGAATCGGTGTCCCTCGTCGAGCGCCACGACATCGACTCGAGCTCGTTCGTGGAACTGCTGTCGAACAGCCTCTTCCCCGGTGCGGTCTACACCGGGTACGGATCGATGATCGCCGAACGCCGCTACCGCCCGGCAGGCTTCGCCATGGAACTCGGCCTCAAGGACCTCGGCCTCGCCGAGGAATTGGCGGCGGAACGCCGGCTCGAACTGCCGACGGCGCCGGTCCTGCGCGAGCGCTTCGAGTCGGCCCTGGCCGACCGGGAACTCGCCGAGCTCGACTGGTCGGCGGTCGCCGAGGTCACCCGGCGCGGATGATCGTACGCGCCGGCACGCGCGACGCGACCACCCGCGCACCGGATGTCGCTCAGCGGAAGGCCGTGCGCCCCCATTCCGTGTTCAGGTGCGACTGCGAGTCGCGGAGCGTGCTGAGGTCGGCGCCGACGGCGTAGTAGCGCTTGCCCGCCACGAGCAGCTCCTCGGCCGGGAACTTGGTGATGACCTCGCAGCCGGTCGCCGTGACGACGACCTCCTCCTCGATGCGCGCCGCACCCCAGCCGTCGGACGACGGCCAGTAGGTCTCCAGCGCGAATACCATGCCCTCTTCGAGCACCTCGGGGTGATCGAAGGAGGTGAGCCGCGAGAAGATCGGCTTCTCCCAGATCGAGAGGCCGACACCGTGACCGTACTGCAGGGCGAAGGCGGCCTCCTCGTTCGCGAAGCCGAACTCCTCGGCCTTCGGCCAGACGGCGACGATGTCGGCCGTGGTCGCCCCGGGGCGCACGAGCGCGATCGCGCGGTCCATGTACTCGCGCGCCTTGCGGTACGCGTCACGCTGCGCGATCGAGGCGGAACCGACCGCGAAGGTCCGGTAGTAGCAGGTCCGGTAGCCGTTGAAGCTGTGGAGGATGTCGAAGAAGGCCGGATCGCCGGGGCGGATGAGACGATCGCTGAACACGTGCGGGTGGGGGGAGCACCGCTCGCCGGAGATCGCGTTCACGCCTTCGACATGCTCCGAGCCGAGGTCGTAGAGCGTCTTCGCGACCAGCCCCACCGTCTCGTTCTCACGGACACCCGGTCGCAGGAAGTCGTAGAGGTTCTCGTAGGCGGCATCCACCATGGAGGCGGCCTGCGTCAGCAATCGGATCTCATCGCCGGTCTTGATCCGCCGGGCCTCCAGGAACACCTGCTGGCCGTCGACGACCTCGATGCCGGCGCGCTGGAGGGCGAAAAGGATCGGCAGTTCGATGACGTCCACGCCGAGCGGCTGGTCGGCGATCCCGAACTTCTCGAGCTCGCGCTTGATCTTGCGCGCGACCTCGTCGGCGATTCCGGCGTCCGGCGGGAAGGCGCCCCGCAGGGTCGAGATGCCCGCGCGAGCTCCACTCTCCAGGCGCGGGCGGGTGGCCCCTTCGTGCGGTGCGCCGGGATCGGCGTCCATCTCCGCGGTGGTGACGTCGAGCCAGGGGTTGTAGAGCGCATGGTGCTTCGCAGCGGACCCGAAGTCCCACGAGATCGGGTCGCTGTTGCGCGTGAGCAGGGCGAACCTGATCAGCTTGTCGATCGCCCACGTGCCGATGTGGGTCGCGGTCATGTAGCGGATGTTGGCGAAGTCGAACGCGAGCAGAGCTCCGAGCTCGGATCGATCCAGTTGCGCCTTGAGCTTCGCAAGCCGTTCGGCTCGCAGCCGGTCGAAGTCGACGCGCGCCTCCCAGTCGACGGAGTTCATTCCCGTGGTGCCGGTGCTCTTCATCGAAGCCTCTCGTTCCTGGCCCGCTGGCCGTTCAGTACTGGAGATTGCTGTCCAGTCTAGGTAAACAATGGTGCGGTCACCATCACCGCGGCCGCTCCTCGGACGCCGGACTGGTATCCTCGCGACAGCCTCGGGCCGGACCGTCTGGCACGGGATCGAGCCCACGGGCAGTACCGCACCGACGCAGGAGCCAGATGACCTCCGAAGACCTCGGATCGCGCCTTCGCGAGATCCGCACCCGGAAAGGGCTGACCCTCCGAAGCGTGGCGCAGGCCGTCGGCGTTTCGGCGAGCCTGATCTCCCAGGTGGAGACCGGCAAGACCCAGCCGTCGGTGTCGACGCTCTATGCGCTCGTGACGCATCTCGGGGTGTCGTTCGATGAGCTCATGACCGGCGCCGCCGCGACCGGGCCCGCCCGGCCCGGCCCCGTCGACGGAGCCGCTCCGCAGCACCCGGTCCAGCGGTCGTCGGAGAACGCCGTGCTCGAGATGGAGAACGGCGTGCGCTGGGAGCGGTTGGCCAGCAGCCCGGCCGGGCCCGCCGAGGCCGTGCTGGTCAGCTACGAGCCCGGCGCATCGAGCTCCCTCGATCGCCGGCTCATGCGGCATGCCGGCTTCGAGTTCGCCTACATCATCGAGGGCGAGATCACCCTCCGGCTCGAGTTCGAGACCTACGTGCTCGGCCCGGGCGACTCGCTGCAATTCGACTCCACCCGACCGCACCTCTACGAGAACCGCGGCACGTCGCCGGCGCGAGGCGTGTGGTTCGTGACGGGCCGACGCGAGCATCGTGACGGTGCCCCCGCCGCTCCGGACGAGCCCGTCCAGCGCCGGGGGGCACGGTTGAGCTCGGCGGTCGACGTGCTCCGCGCGATCGATGAATCCTGAACTCACGAGGACCCCCCGGGCGGCGCCGCGGACCGGGCGCGGTGAGCTCGCGCGATGATCGGGATGAGCGCGGCGAGGATCACGAACACGCCCTGAACCCAGTACTGCCACGAAAGGCTGAGTCCGAGGTAGCTCAGGGAGTTGGTGATCGACTGCAGCAGGAGCCCGGCCGCAGCGACGGCGATCGCGGAGCCCGAGCCGCCGAAGATGCTCGCGCCGGCGATGACGATCGCCGTGACCGAGGTGAGCGTGAGCGCCTGGCCGGTGTTGGGATCGCCGATGCCGGTCCGGGTGTAGAGGATGAGGCCCGCGATCGCGGCGAGCACGCCGGCCGCGACCGCGGCGAGGAAGCGCATCCGAGGCACGACCACGCCCATCCGGTTCGCCTTGACGGGATCCGACCCCGCCGCCCGCAGCCCGCGACCGAGCGTCGTTCGCTGGATGACCCACCAGAGCGTGCCCGCGATGGCGAGGGCTATGACGAGGACGAGCGGCACTCCGCCGATCGTGGTTCCGATCGCGGTCATGATGTCGCCCGTCGCCGAGCCGCCCGGGGCCGGCCTGAGGACTTGCGCAGCGCCGACGATCGCGATCGACGTCACGAGGGTCGCGATCACGGGCGGCAGGCCCAATCGGGTCACGAGGAGGCCGTTGACGGAGCCGACGACCAGTCCGGCGAGCAGGGCGAGCAGCACGCCGAGCGCGAAGTACGCTGGGCCGCCCTGTCCGAAGAACGAGATGACGACCGTCGCCAAGGCGACGACCGAGCCGATGCTGAGGTCGATGCCCCCGGTGATGACCACGAGCAGCTGCGCGAGTCCCACGAGGATGATGACCGCGGCGCCGGCGAGCAGCTGGCCCAGGTTGAGCGGGCTGACGAACGCCGGCGCCACCAAGGTCGTCGCGGCAGCCAGTACGACGGTCAGCCCGACGAGCACCATCGCCTGCGATTCGGCCAGAATCGCATTGCGACGTCGCTTCGGCGTTCCCTCGATGACCTGCGTCGAACGGGTGTGGGTGGTCGAGAGCACCGCGGCTCCCGTGATCGCCCGCTCGGTGACCGCATCGCCGTCGAGCATCGCTTGCAGCTGGCCGCGTGAGAACACCGCCACCCGGTCGCAGAGGCCCTCCAGTTCGACGGCATCCGTCGAGAGCACGACGACCACCACGCCGTCGGCGGCGAGTTCGCGCAGGAACGCGTAGATCTCGACCCTGGCCCCGGCGTCGACACCCTGGGTCGGGTCTTCCACGAGCAGCACGCGCAGGTCGCCGAGTCGCGCCCGCGCGAGGAGCACCTTCTGCTGGCTGCCGCCGGAGAGCGCCGTGACCGGCACCTCGAGGTGAGGGGTCTTCACGGCGAGTCCTTGGATGGCGCTGCGGGTCATGGAGTACTCGCGTCGCCGCTCGACGACGCCCACGGGCATCGCCTCGTGCAGCGAGGCGGCCACGACGTTCTCGCGAATCGACATCTTGCCGAACATCGCCTCGCCCAGCCGGTCGCCCGGCAGGTAGACCACGCCCGCCCGCTTGGCAGCCCGCGGCGAGCGGAGCGAGAGCGGCACTCCCTCGAGGGCGACGATCCCGGAGCTCGAGCCGTGTCCGCCGAGGGACCTGAGGAATTCGCGCTGACCGTTCCCCTCGACGCCCGCGACCCCGAGGATCTCGCCGCGGCGAGCCACGAGCGAGATGTCGTCGAAGCCCTCCCCGCTCAGCGACTCGACGGCGAGGGCGACGGGGGCATCGACCCCGCCGTCGAGCTTCGGGGGGAAGGTGGTCTCGAGGCTGCGCCCGACGATCAGTTCGACGATCGCGTCTTCGCTGTAGTCCGCGACGTCACCTCGACCGACGACCCGGCCGTCGCGGAGCACGGTGAGATCACTCGCGATCTCGATGACCTCAGGGATGCGGTGGGTGATGTAGACGACGGCGACGCCGCGCTCGAGCAGCTCCCCGAGCATCCGGAAGAGCCAGCGCGTCTCCTCCGGCCCGAGCGCCTCGGTCGGCTCGTCCAGGACCAGGACGCTCGGTTCGCTCGCCAGCGCAGCGGCGATCTCGACGAGGTGCGCCTCGCGTAACGAGAGCGCCGACACGAGCGCGCGGGGATCGATCGAGAGCCCGAGCGCGGTGAAGTGCTCGGTGAGCCACGATGCCGCGCTCCGGCGCGGCGGTCGCTTCGACTCCGGCAACAGGAGCATCACGGCGTCGAGCACGGTCAGTGCCGGAGCGAGCGCCGGTGTCTGGTAGACGATGGCGAGCCCGAGCTCCCTGGCCTCGCTCGGGCGCATCCGACCGAACTGCTGGCCTGCGAGGCCGATCGTCCCGGAATCCGGCACGACCGACCCCGCCGCGATGCCGACGAGCGTCGACTTGCCCGCGCCGTTCTCGCCGAGGATCGCGTGGACCCTCCCCGGGGCGACCGAGACGCTCACGTCGTCGAGCGCGCGAACGCCGGGGTAGGTCTTCGTGATTCCCGTGAGTGCGAGGGCGGTACTGAGGTTCGTCGACGTCTTCATGATCAGCCGAACAGCTCCGTGATCTCGTCGGGCGTCAGGAGCGTCGACGGCGTGGCGTCCGGCGGCGCGTCGGGAAGGCAGGCGTCATCGGGGGTCACTGCGCCCTCGCTCAGGCCCGTGGAGTCCTCGTAGATCGCCAGCTCGTAGATCGACGGCTCGCCGTTGCTTCCGCCCTGGAACGCCGCCACGGCCTTGCGCAGCGCCACACGGCCGATCCACGTGCGCGATGAGACCGTCGCGAGCTCGTAGCTCTCGTTGGTCTCCTTGAGTTCCGCGAATCCGCAGCTCAACGAGTTGTCGTCGGTCGAGACCATCGGCGGCAGCGAGAGGCCGGCCGCCTCGTAGGCGCGGATGACGCCCGCAGCGGCGGCTCCGTAGTCGACGATGACCGCATCGATCTCCGGGAACTGCGAGAGCAGTCCCGCCATGGCCTGCTGCGCCTGCGCCGGGTCCCAGTTGGTGACGACGGGCTCCGGCGTCAGCAGCGTGATCTGGGGGTTGTCTGCGAGCACCTCGCTGACGCCCTCGAATTCCTGCGTCGAGACGAGCGCACCTGCCGGTCCGCCCAGGAAGACGACGTTGCCGCCCTCGTCACCGAGCACGTCCACGACCCACTGGGCCCATGACTTGCCGACGAACTGCGGCGACTGGTCGGTGTAGTCGAGGTAGTCGGCGCCTGCCTGGCCCTGGGGGTCGGAGGCGAAGTTCACCACGATCGACCCGGCCTCCGTCGCCTGCCGGATGGCGGGGAGATGTGCTTCCCCGGGTCCGGCGTCCGGGATCACCAGGATGATGTCGGTTCCCTTCGAGGCCAGGCTCGTGATGCCGCTCGTGGTCGCCTCGAGGTCGAAACGACCCGCGACGTACTCCACGCTCGTGATCGCGGGACACTTCGCGGCTTCGCTCTCGATCTCCGCGAGCACGGTCTTGGACCAGCTGTTCGTGCCGATGCCGTCGACGACGCCAAGCGTCATCTCCTCGGCGTCCTCGGGGCAGACGTCCTCGATGGAGATGAACTGGTCGACGGTGCCGACGCTGCCGGCGGCGATGTCGGCCTCGAGGTTGCTGGGGGCGCCGTCCTCGCCGGCGTCGCTTCCACCGGAGTTGGTCGACGAACAGCCTGCCAGGACGAGTGCGGCCACGGCGACGGCCGAGGCCGCCCCGAGGATCCGCCTACGGGGGATCATGTGGTTCACTTGACACTCCTCATCGAGTCGTTGGTGCGGGAGGACGGGACTTGTCCCGTCGCACGAGGCTCCGAAGCCTCGCGGTGTTGCCGCCCAGCTGGAGCTGGACGACGATCCCGACGCCGATGATCAGCGCCTGGACGATGTTCTGCACGGCGGTCGCCTGCGTGAAGGTCTGGACCAGCTGGCTGAGCTGGGCGAGGAAGAGGGCGCCGAGGGCAGTCCCGACGACGCTGCCGCGCCCGCCCGTGAGCGCGGTGCCGCCGAGCACGACCGCGGCGATGCTGGCCAGGAGGTAGTCGTCGCCCGCGGTCAGGGTCGGTGAGCGGAGGAGCCCGGCGAGCAGCACGCCTCCCGCCGCGGCGAGCGCGGTGGCGAGCCAGTAGGCCGCGATGCGATAGCCGCGGGTGGCGACGCCGATGTTGTACGCGCTGCGCGGGTTCTCGCCGACGAGCTCGAACCGGCGTCCCAGCCGCGTGCCTTTCAGGACCAGGTGGGTGACGAGCACGATACCCACGGCGAAGAAGACGAGCACCGGGATGCCCCAGACTCGGCTGAGCGCGAACCCGCTGAGTTCCGGGGTGGTCTGGGCGCCGAATCCGCTGGAGATGGCCTGGACGGCGCCGACCATGAGGGCGTTCACCGCGATGGTGACGACGAGCGGCGGCAGGCCGAAGACGGCGACCACGATGCCGCTGAGCAGGCCGAACAGCGAGGTGCCCACGATCGCGACGACGATGGCCGTCTGGAGCCCCCAGTCCGCTTCCCCGCCGAACTTCGCGACGATCAGGGCTCCGAGCGTGACCGCGCCCGGAATCGACAGGTCGAGGCCACCCTGCTGGATGACGAGGGTCTGGCCGACGGCCACGATGGCGGTCAGCGCCGCGAAGGGCAGCATCGAGACGATCGCGGTCGGCCCGACGCTCCCGGCAGCGATGAGCGGGCTGATGGCGAACAGCGCCACGACCGCGACGAGGGCCCGGGTGCCACTCCACGACCAGACGACACGCGCCAGTGACGGCCGGTCGAGGATCTCCGGTCGCCCGGCGACGCCCGCGCGCTGCTCGGTGGAGGTCATGACAGCTGCGCCGCCAGGTCCGGGTGCCATGAGCCGTCCAGCTTCGCCTCCGGCATCTGCCCGGTGATGTAGTCGCGTGATGCCGCGGCACTGGCACGGAGTGCGTCGAGGTCGACTCCGACGAGCACGCCGTCCTCCTTGACCCGCACTCCATGCACGAACACGTCGCGCACCAGTCCGGGATGTGCGGAGTAGACGACCGCGCCGATCGGGTTGTTCAGCGGAGTGAGGGCGAGCGAGCGGTCGTCGAGCACGACGATGTCGGCGGCCTTGCCGACCTCGATCGAGCCGGTGCGATCGTCCAGACCCGCGGCATGGGCCCCGTCGATGGTGGCGAAGCGGATGACCTCGGCGACGCTCAGGCCGATGCGCTCGACGACCTCGCCGGTCTCGACGCCCGGTGCGTTGTCGAGCGCTCGCTGCATGCCGATGGCGGTGCGCATGGTTCCGAACATGTCGCCGCCGTTGGAGCTGCAGACGTCGATGGAGAAGGTCGGCCGGATCCCCGCCTGCAGGAGCCGTCCCGTGGCGGGGAATCCATGGCCCATCTGCATCTCGACGTCGGGCGCGACGGATGCCGTGCCGCCGGAGTCGGCGATCATCCGAAGCTCGTCGTCGCCCAGGGTGCAGCAGTGCACGTAGGTGGTGCGGTCAGAGAGCAGCCCGTCGGCCTGGAGCTTCCGGATCGGTCCGGACTTGCCCCAGTAGCCGTCGCCGACGTGGACCGTGACACGCAGGTCGAGGTCCTGGGCGAGGCGGAAGTCGCGGGCGTTGACCTCCGGCGTCGTGAACTGGGGACCGCGGAGCGCGAGCGCCATCGTGACGAGTCCGTCATCGCTGCTGAAGTACTGGTCGCGGACCCGGCCGGCGTCCGCTGCGGGGTGGTCGTTCGGCGACGGCAGAGGCGCTCCCCACTGCTTCGCGCCACCGCCGTGCGCGAAGACGGCCCGCATCCCCGTGTCCATCAGGGCCTGGACGGCCGCATCCGCGTGCGCCGGCGTGGCGAGGTTGTGCGACCAGTCGACGAGGGTCGTGATACCCGAGTCGAGCGCCTCGAGCGCCCCGAGGTAGTTGCCCGTGTAGGTGTCCTCCGGCCGGAAGTACTTGCTCAGGCCGGAGTGCAGGCCTGCGAGGTACTCGGTGAGGGACCAGTCGGAGGCCACGTGCCGCACCACCGACTGCCACGTGTGACGGTGAGTGTCGACGAATCCCGGGTGGACGATGCGGCCGCTGACGTCGACGACGACCGCATCCTCGACGGAGAGGTCGCGCCCGATGGCCTCGATCAGGCCGTCGGCGCCGATGAGGATATCGGTCTCGGTCAGCACTTCGCCGGGTCGAGCGGAGGTGATGACCGTGCCGCCGCGCAGCAGGGTTCTGGTGCTCATGTCGTCGTTGACTCCTCGTTCGGGCGATGGGCGGGTGGGCCGCATCACGTCGTTCCGTGTGCCGTCATGGTAGGAGCGCCACTTCACAGGTGTCAAGTCACACTTACCAGTTGTTTATCTGAGATGAACGAATCGACCCCTCGGCAGCGCCTAGGCCCGCTCCCGATACAGCGGGATGTCGATCGGAGGTTGCGGAATGAATCCGCCGTGACGCGCCATCTCGTCGTAGAGGTGCTCATGCGAGTCGGCCAGCGTGCGGAGCGCCCCCGGGACGTCGACGTGCACGAGCTGCCCACCGCGCTTGACCACGCGGCCGTCCACGAGCACGGTGTCGACGCACCCGGCGTGGGCTTGCGCGATGATGGCGCCGGCGGGATCGAGCCGATTCCAACCTGCCTGGCTGATTCCGCCCATCTCGAGGAGCACGATGTCCGCTCGCTTTCCCGGTGTGAGCGAGCCGACCACGTCGTCCACTCCGGCTGCACGCGCGCCGTTGACCGTCAACCAGCGCAACGCGTCGCGCGTCGTCCACGACATCTCCTGCGGGGCCATCCAGCGCTGATAGCCCGGCTCGTCGGCCCGATACCGGCTCGCTTGGAGGACGAGCCGCGCATGGGAGATCATGTCGCCGCCGTTGCCGCTCACGCAGTCGATGCCGAGGCTCGGTCCGGGCGTATGGGTCGTGACCTCCGCGATGGCGGGATACCCCATCCCCATCTGCATCTCGGTCTCGGCGCAGACCGACACGGTCGTCCCCGTGCCCTCGAGCATGCGCCACTCCTCGTCGGTGTTGAAGGTGCAGTGCACGAGCAGGACGTCGTCGCCCAGCAGCCCGTGCGCATCGAGCACCTCCACGTCCTTGAAGAGCTGGCGCACCATGACCTGGTTCGCGTGCATCGTGATGCGAGCGCTGAGCTCGCGTGCCAGGGCGAACTCGCGCGCCACCTGGGCGGCAGGCGCGATCGCCAGTTCCTGAGGGGCGATGCCGAACCGCAGCAGGCCGTCTGCGGAGAAGTACTCCTGCCTGATGCTCGTCGCGAGGCGGGCGCGCGTCGTGAGATCGGCCGGATCTGCGTCGCCCTCGGAGCCCCCGAGAGACTCGCCCCACGTATTGCTCGTGATGGGTGTCAGTCCGTGGCCGTAGAGACCGCGGATCCCAGCGTCGCGCAGGCCGGAGACCGCCGCGTGAGCGCAGTCGGGATCGAGGATGTTGTGGCAGTAGTCGACGATCGAGGTGATGCCGCAGTTGAGCGCGTCGAGCGCCCCGACGTAGTTGCCGGCGTACATGTCGGCGGCGCGGTACCGCGGAGCCATCTGGAGCCGGATCCCCCTCAGGTAGTCGGGGATGTTGCCGTCGGCGAGGATGCCGCGCAGCGCCGTCTGCCAGGTGTGCCGATGCGTGTCCACCATCCCAGGCATCGCGATCATCGTCGACGCGTCGATCACCTCCGCGTCCGTGACTCCGAGGTCGGCCCCGACCGCGGCGATCACCCCGCCCTCGATGAGGATGTCGCCGCGCGGGAGGTCGCCGATCGTGTCGTCCATGGATACGACTGCGGCTCGAGAGATGAGGGTGCGCATGTTCAGTTCCTCCGGTGGTCGGCCGGACGGGGCGCCTCGGCTCGCGGGTCGATCAGGGTCTTGATGCGGGTCGACGTGCCGGCGCGGAGGGGCTCGAGCCCCTCCGACACGGCATGCTCGAGCGGCAGGGCGAGGGGGGCGACATCGGACCAGTCGTCGCGGGCGGCGAGGAGTCGCACCGCCTCGGGCAGGTCGTCGGCGAACACGTGGGCGTTGGTGCCGATCACCGTGTACTCGCGCACGGTCCACTGCGCGAGCGGCACGGTGACGTCCGTCCGCTGGATCCCGACCGGGACGATCGTCGAACCCGGACGGGCCGCGTCGAGGACCGAGCGGAGTCCGGCTGCGCTCCCGCTCACCTCGAAGAGCACGTCGGGACTCATGCCGAGCTGCTGGAGCCGATCGGCGACGCTCCCGCCGTGCGCGTCGAGCACCTCGTGGGCTCCGAGTCGTCGCGCGAGCGCAAGGCGCTCGGGGTCGAGGTCGACCGCGAGCACGCGCTGGCCGACCGCCGCCGCCGCGACGACGAGGAATGCGCCGATCCCGCCCGTTCCCACGATGACGGCGTGGTCGGACGGGCCGAGTCCGCTCCGTCGCACGGCATGCACGGCGATCGACATGGGCTGGGCGAGGGCGAGGGTGTCCGGGGACAGGCCGGTCCCGCTGACGTCCAGCAGAACGGAGCCGGGCACGACCGCGAACTCGGCGAGCCCTCCGTCCGATTGCAGTCCGGCGGTGCGGTACCGTTCGCACAGGTTCGTTCGCCCGCGGAGGCAGGCGCGGCAGGTCCCGCATGACACGCCGGCGCCGCACACGACCGTCGCGCCGACCGCGAGGCCCTCGACGTCGGGCCCGATCCGCTCGACCGTGCCGGCGAACTCGTGGCCCAGCACCACTGGGGGCGAGGTCAGCACGGGGCCGTGGTCGTACTCGGCGGCGTCACTGCCGCAGACCCCGCAGACCGACACCCGGACCAGCACCTCGCCGGGTCCGGGCTCAGGCACGGGGAGCGTGGCGACCGTGGCGTCCCCGGCGCCCGTGAAGACCAGCGCCCGCATCAGAGGACTCCGCCGGCGGACCCGAACGGAATCTGCACGGCCTGGCGTTCGGCGATCATCCGCCCGAGGAGGCGATCGTAGACGGCGCGATGGCCGGGGGAACCGAGGTAGGCCTCGAGCGCCGCGGCGTCATCGACGACCGCGACGACGCCGAAGTCGGCGCCCGGGCGAAGGCCGAGGCTCGCGCCGCAGTGGTAGGCGCGGAGCATCGGCAGCTCCGCCGCCATCTCCTGCAGCGCGGTGGTCAGCTCCTCCACGTGCGTCTCGCCGACCCCGTCGACCCAGGTGAAGACCGCGAGGTGGATGATCATGCTGCGCCTCGCTCCGGCCGTGCGCTGTCGAACATGGGGCTCCTCTCCATTGAGTTTCAGTGGTACTTTACAACCGCGCTGGTTCGGCAACCAGTACTGATCACGGATCCGCGAGAAATGGCGGATCTTCACCAGATCGCTCCGCGCATGCGTTTCGCGTCAGTGAACGACAGGGCTCGCAGGTGGAGTACTCGGAGAAGGAGCCAAGGAATGACCAGTCCCCGGATCGCCGTGCTCGGCACGGGTGCGCAAGGCGCCGGCATCGGCGCCGACCTCGTCCGCGCAGGGCTCGACGTGACGTTCATCGAGCAATGGCCCGCACATGTCGAGGCCATGCGCGAACGCGGGATCGAGGTCCGACTCCCGCTCGAGACCGTCGTGACCGACGTTCGGGCGCTGCACTTCTGCGAAGTCGCCACCCTGCGGGAGCCGTTCGACATCGTCCTCGTGCTGGTGAAGGCCTACGACACCCGGTGGGCCGTGGAGCTCATCGCCCCCCTGCTCGCCGAGGACGGCCTGGTCGTGGGCGTGCAGAACGGCATGACCATGCCCGCCATCGCGGAGGTCGTCGGTGCACACCGCACGATCGGAGCGGTCATCGAGATGGCCTCGAACATGTTCGAGCCCGGCGTCGTCACCCGGCAGAACGCCCCGCGCGACTCCTGGTTCGCGGTCGGCGGCGCAGAACCGCGCGCGCAGTCCCGAGCGGGCGAGGTCCAGCAGGTCATGCGCCACGCCGGCACCGTCGAGGTCTCCGATGACATCCACTCCTCGAAGTGGATGAAGCTCGTGGCCAATGCCGGCGAACTGGTGCCCTCGGCGATCCTCGACCTGCCGCTCGCCGACGCCGTCCGCGTGCCGGGAGTGCACGACTTCATGAATCGATGCGGCGTCGAGGCCGCCCGTGCGGCCATGGCGGACGGCGGACGGCTGGTGAGCATCTTCGGCCTGGAATCGAGCGAGGTGACTGATGCCGAGGCGTACTCCGCGCGGTTGCTCGGCGAGGTGCTCGACAAGTACTCGCTGCCCGACACCCGCACGACGGTGCTCCAGGACTGGATGAAGGGGCGTCGCTCGGAGTATCGCGAGGTGAACGGGCACGTCGTCGACGTGCTCGATCGCGTCGGCGAGCGCGCTCCGGTCAATGCGCATGTCGTCGACCTCGCCCGCCGCATCGAGCAGGGCGAACTCCAGCGCGGCATCGGTCTGCTCGACCTCATGCTCGAGGGAGTTCCCACGTGAGGGGCCGCGAGCCGCGGATCGCGGTGCTCGGCGCCGGGGCGAACGGCGGCGGCATCGGCGTCGACCTCGTCGGCGCCGGCCTGGACGTCACGTTCGTCGAGCAGTGGCCCGAGCACGTCGATGCGATCCGCCGGGACGGGCTGCGCGTCGAACTGCCCGATCGCACCACGGTGGAGCGGATCCCGGCCCTGCACCTCTGCGAAGTGGCCGAGCGTCGCGACGCGTTCGACCTGGTCCTGATGCTGGTGAAGGCGTACGACGCAGGGTGGGCCGCACGACTCCTGGAACCCCTGCTGGCCGAGGACGGGCTGCTCATCGCCGTCCAGAACGGGATGACCGCCGATCTCGTCGCCGAGGTGGTCGGAGAGGACCGCACGCTCGGGTGCGTGATCGAGGTGTCCGGGGAACTCGTCGCGCCGGGCTTCGTCCGGCGTCACACCCCGGCGGATCGATCCTGGTTCGCACTCGGCGCACTCGGCGACGACGGTCACCCCGCGCTCGACGGAGCGGCCGAGGTCCTCGAGCATGCGGGATCCGTCTCGGTGGTCGACGACATCCGCTCGGCCAAGTGGATGAAGCTCGTCAGCAACTGCACCACGCTGGTGTCGACTGCCGCGCTCGGCCTGCCCATGATCGCCGCACTCGAGACGCCGGGGATGCGGGACCTGATGGTCCGAGCCGGCCAGGAGGCGCTCGAGGTCGGCCGGGGCGAGGGCCACGCGGTGCTCCCCATCTTCGGGCTCGCCCCCGCCGATCTCGCCCGTCCGGACACGGTCGTCGAGACCCTGCTCGATACGCTCTACCGCGGCTTCGTCCTGCCGACGACGACCACCACGGTGCTGCACGACTGGCGACGAGGTCGTCGGAGCGAGGCCGAGCAGCTCAACGGACACGTGGTGCGGCTCGGCGCGCGCCACGGCATCCCCACGCCGGCCAACGACGCCCTCATGGCGGTCGCTCGGGGGATCGAACGGGGCGACCTCCGGCCGGAGCCGCGCAACGCCGAGCGCCTGCTCGCGCTGGCCGGCTGACGGCCGAGCCGGGGCCGAACCCGCAGGATCGGCCCCGGCGATCGGCTCAGTCGTCTTCCGTGTACTGGTACGGGTTGGCGATCTGCTCGTCCTCGGGGATCTGGGGATGCATCCACTCGTCCCATGCCTCCTCGCCCATCGTGCTGCGCACGTGGTCCACGGATGCCGCGACCTTGTCGCGCACGGGCGCGAGCGGGAGTCCGATCCGCTCGCCGTCGTACTTCACGACCCGACCGTCGACGACGACGGTGTGCACGTCGGCCGTTCCCGCCTGGTAGACGACGTGGGCGTACGGGTTCAGGATCGGCGTCATCGCGGGCGACTCGTCGTTCTTGATGAGCACCACGTCGGCCTTCTTGCCCACGGTCAGCGATCCGAGCCTGTCGGTCATCCCGAGGGCGGTCGCGCCGCCCATGGTCGCCTGCCAAACGACGTCCTCCGCGCGGAGCCGGTTGACGTTGACGGTCTCGCCCCGGGACTGCAGGTCGAGGTGATCGCGCGACCGGAACGCGCTGAGCGTCGCGCGCATCGCCGAGAAGAAGTCGGCGCTCCACCACACGCTCGTGTCCATCGACAGCGACGCGGGAATGCCGTACTTGCGGATCTCCCACGTCGACGGGTAGCCCTGTCCGGCGCTCTGCTCGCTCTCGGTCGCGACCGAGACCGTGCCGCCGGTCGCGGCGATCTTCTGGTAGCTCTCCGGGCTGAGCGACGAGGCGTGCACGTAGGTGACCTCGTCGGTCATCCAGCCGCCGTCGTACATGTGCGTGATGGCCTGGTCGGTGGTCGCGCCCCAGACGCCCGCGTGGGTCGTGACCCGCAGTCCGAGGTCGCGGGCGGCCTGGAAGGCGGCCGCCTCGGGGAAGTCCTCGCTGTCCGGCACGTCGAAGGCCAGCTGGAGGCCGAGCATGTCGTCGGGGGCGTTGAAGTTGTCGGTCACGAACTTCCGGAACTCGGGGCTGTTCGCCCACTCCCACGGGGCGCCGAGGTAGTTGCCGTAGGCCAGCACGAACCGTCCCGGGATCTCACGGAAGGCCTGCAGTGCGGCCTCGCCGTACTCCGGCGTGCGCAGCGCGTGCGACCAGTCCAGCGTCGTGGTGACGCCCTGGTCGATCGACTCGAGCGCGCTCAGCAGGTTGCCCGCGTAGATGTCCTCCGGCCGGAAGACCTCGCCCCAGGTCAGGTAGTAGAAGACGAAGTACTGGCTGAGCGCCCAATCGCCGCCGTAGCCGCGGAGCGCCGTCTGCCACATGTGGCGGTGCGTGTCGATCATGCCGGGCATGACGATGCCGCCCGACGCGTCGATCTCGAGCGTGCCGTCGGGCACCTCGAGCTTCGGGCCCACCCCGGCGATGGTCTCGCCGGAGATCAGCACGTCGGCGTTCTCGAGGACGCCCTGGGAGTCGACGGTGATCACCGTCGCGTTGCGGAAGACGACGGGACGACCGGAGGCGAACTCCTCGGGTCGGGGTCGTGCGGGTGCATCGGTCATGGTTCCTCCTCGTTGAGTGATCCGAAACGGAGCGCCGGTCGTCAGGTGATCCGCCACCCGCGGTCGACGCACAGGTTGACGCCCGAGACCCCCCGGTTCTCGAGCAGGAACATCGTGGCGCCCACGATGTCGGCCATGGTCGCGAGGGCGCCGCCGGGGGTCCGCGACTCGTACCCGGCGAGCACTCCCGCGGGCTTGCCCGCCCAGAACGGGCTGTCGCCGACGATGCCGGGGTGCAGTCCGTTGACGCGCATCGGGGCGAGCTCCAGCGCCAGGCTGTGCACGAGCCCGACCACGCCCCCGTTGATGGTCGACACCGTGGTCGATCCGGGATAGGGGGCGTCCTTCGCACGACCGCCGAAGAGCACGATCCCGGTGTCCACCGTCTCCTCCATCCTGCCGAGGAGGGTGTGGACGGTCTCGGTGTAGCCGACGAGCTTCAGGGTGACGAGGCGGGTCGCCCGCGCGATGTCGTACTCCCGCACGGTGTTCGCGTCACGCTCGATCGCCGCGAGGACGAGGCCGTGCACGGCGCCGATGCCGGAGAGGCTCGCCGCGATCGTCTCGGGCTCGGAGATGTCGACCGCCACACCGGTGGCCCGGTCGCCGATCGAGGCGGCGACGTCACTCGCCCGCGACGGGTCGCGGCCCGTGAGGATCACGCGGTCGCCGCGGGCCACGACCTCCTTGGCGATCTCGAGCCCGATTCCCGAGGTGCCTCCGACGACGACGACGGTCCGTTCGCTCATGACTGCTCCCCCAGCTGCTCGGACAGGTAGTCCCAGTCGCGCACGAACCGGTAGGCGTGCCGAGCGGGCATCTGCGGCGACTGGGTCTCGAGCCAGCGCACCGGCGCACCCGTCGCCCGGAACGAGTGGATGCAGCCGACGCCGGCCCACGCGATGTCACCCGGGCGCATCCGGAACGTCTCGCCGTCGAAGGTCGCGTCGACCTCGCCGTCGAGGATCAGGTAGGCCTCTTCGAGCGGGTGGTCGTGCGGACCCGCCTTCCCGTCGGGCTCGTACTGGACCATGAACATCGTGGAGAGCACCGAGCCGAGGTCGGAGTCGACCATCATCTTCAGCGAGATCCCGCTGTAGACGAGCAGCGCGGTGCGCATGCTCGCCGACTGCGCGAGGAGCTCCTGGGACTGTCGGCCTGGATCCATCTGCTCGGGCGCGATCGCTCCGAACGAGCGGGTTCGCGGGTCGCGCGGATCGACGCGGACGGGCTCGGCGAAGGGGAGGTCGGGGACCCGGTACGTGTCCGAGCCGTTTCGCCGCCTCGGCGGAGGCGCGAAGATGTCGGCCCACTCGGCGTCGCCCTCGCCGACCGCGCGCCAGGCATGCGGGACGCCGACCGGGATCACTCCGTAGTCGCCGGCGACGAGGCGCACCGTGGCCTCGGGCGTCGCGAGGAGGACCTCGCCCTTCAGGAGGTGGAACGACTCCTCGAAGGAGTGCACGTGCGTCGGGACGTGGCCGCCCTCGGCCAGCCGCGAGATCCCGAAGTCCGTGTGCGCGGATCCGTCGTCGTATCCGACCGCGCACCAGCGAGCCAGTCCGTCCGAGCCCGGCGCGAGTTCACCCGGCTCCTCGAAGACGGACTCGTCCGATCGACGGACCACAAAGCGAGCACTCATGGACGCCTCCACCACCTGAACCTCGACGTTCAGTTCTGGTGAACATTCCATCCGTCTGCATGGAACTTGTCAAGGGCGGAGGAGCGTCTCGCGCCGGTGTTCCGCCGAGGTGAGGCACATCGAGTCGACGGCGACGCGCAGCCTCACTGAACGATCGGCAGCCCCGTGGCATCCGCGGCCTGCTGCATCGAACCGGCGTCGGTCACGTCGAGGCCGGCGTCCTCCATGAGCGCGGTGGCCTGGGCAGAGCGGTTGCCCGACTTGCAGTAGACGACGTAGTCGCCCTCTGCGTCGAGTGCCGGGATCTCGGCGGCGAGCTGCCCCGAGGTGAGGTCGAGGTTGACGGCGCCGTCGAGGTGGCCCGCGGCGTACTCGGCGGGGGTGCGGACGTCGACGACGACGGCGTCGGCACCGAGCTCGATGGGCTCGGGCGACGCGCAGCCGCTGAGGGCGAGCGCGGTCGCGCCGGCGATGGCGACCAGGCCGG
>NZ_SDPL01000080.1 GCF_004135055.1 Agromyces binzhouensis
CGTGCCGTCCGATCGGCGTGCCGCGCAGGTCGGCGACGGTCGCCGAGATGTGGTCGTGGCCGGCGTCGACGCCGATCACGACCGCGGCACGGTCGCGGAGCGCGTAGCGACGGGCGGGGCGGCCCTTGGTGTAGGCGCCGACGGCGCGCGCGTCGCGGAGCTCGTCGAGCCAGCCCTGCCGGAGCAGTTCGTCGCAGACCCCGATGACCGTCGAGCGGGTGAGCCCCGTCGCCGCCATCGCATCGCTCGCCGTGAAGGCGCCGGCGCGCCACGCGTACTCGAGCACCCGTCGAGCATTCACCCGTCGCAGCACCTGCGGCGACGTCGCCGCACCGTTCTCGTCCACGCACTTGACCTTTCCGTCGTCCTCCGTCATTATTTACGACACAGAGTAAATCTACACTCCAAATCATATATGGCGTCGTCGCCACGGCACCGACGCCCACGACTTCCCGGAGGAGACGACGACGTGCCTCACCCACCGATCAGCCCCAGCCGTCACCCGAACCCGGCCGCCGGCGACCGCCGGATGCGCGGCCGGCTCGGCATCGCCGGCGCCGTGGTCCTCGCCTCGGGCCTCGCCCTCAGCGGCTGCTCCGGCGCGGGCAGCGGCACGGAGGACATCACCTTCCTGCTCAGCAAGCCCGAAGCGGTCCCGTACTTCCAGGACCTCGTCGCGGAGTTCAACGGCTCGCAGTCCGAGGTGCGCGTCACGCTCGACTCGGCATCGAACCTCTCGGCCGGCTTCCTCCGCGGCAACCCGCCCGACGTCGGGCTGCTCAACTACAACTACGAGATGGCGCGCTTCATGGAGCGCGGCGCCCTCTCCGACCTCTCCGACATGCCCGAGGCGGACCGCATCCGCCCCGACGTGCAGGAACTCGTGGACCAGTACGCGACCTACCCGGGGCGCACGAGCGTGCTGCCCTACTCGGTCGCCGCGGCATCCGTCATCTACAACGTGCAGATGTTCGAGGAGAACGGCATCGAGGTGCCGACCACCTGGGACGAGCTGATCGCCGCGTGCGACACGCTCGAAGCGGCCGGGATCACTCCGATCTACGGCACGTACAAGGACGCGTGGACGGTGGCGCAGGGCCTCTTCGACTACAGCGTGGGCGGCACGACCGACGTGCCGGAGTTCCTCGCCGCGCTCGAGGAGGAGGGCACGGAGGTCGGTCCCGACTCGCCCGTGTCGTTCCAGAAGACGATCCTCGACCCGGTCCTCCAGATGGAGGAGCTCGCGGCCTACTCCAACGCCGACGCCGCGAGTCGCGGCTACGGCGATGGGAACGTGGCCTTCGCCAACGGCGAGGCCGCGATGTACCTGCAGGGACCCTGGGCCCTCGGTGAGATCGCCAAGACCAGCCCCGACCTCGAACTCGGGACCTTCCCGCTCCCGATGACGAACGATCCCGACGACCTGAAGGTCCGCGTGAACCTCGACCTGGCGCTGTGGGTGCCGGAGGCGAGCAACAGCAAGGAGGCGGCGCGCACGTTCGTGTCGTACCTGATGCAGCAGGACGTGATGGACGCCTACAACGCCGCGTTCCTGGGCTTCGGTACGACGACGGATGCCGCGCCCGTGACCGACGAGCGGATCCTCGGGATGCAGGAGTACTACGACGCCGGCGAGTTCTACCAGGGACTCTCGCGGTCGATCCCGCTCACCATCCCGATCGACAACTACATCCAGGCGATGGTGACCGGCGCGGACATCCCGGCGACCCTCGCGACCATCGACGCGGACTGGGCGCGACTCGCGCTGCGCGGCTGACGGCGATTCGAAAGGACACCCCGACATGAGCACACCGGTCACCACCGCCGCGGCCTCCGCCGGCTCCCTCGTCGACGAGGCCGAGCACGGCCGGACCGACCACCTCGCCGGCGCCCGCCACGATCGACGCGGCCGGGTCCGCGTCGATCCGATCTACTACTGGTTCCTCGTCCCGACCCTCGTGCTGTTCACGCTCGCGATCACGGTCCCCGCGGTGCTCGGCATCTTCTACTCGTTCACGAACTTCATCGGGTTCGGCGACTGGGAGTTCGTGGGGTTCACCAACTACGTGGCCGCCTTCTCCGACCCCGCGATCCTCGCGAGCTACGGGTTCACGTTCGGCTTCGCCATCGTGACGGTCCTGCTGGTGAACGTCATCGCGTTCCTGCTCGCCGTCGGCCTGACCGCGAAGATCAAGCTCAAGGCCGGGCTGCGGGCCGTGTTCGTGATCCCCATGGTCATCTCGGGCATCGTCATCGCCTACGTGTTCAACTTCCTCTTCTCCAACTCGGTGCCCGCGCTCGGCTCGGGACTCGGCATCCCGTGGCTCTCGGAGTCGATCCTCGCCAACCCCGACCTCGCCTGGCTCTCGATCGTGATCGTCACCGCCTGGCAGTCGATCCCGGCGACCCTGCTCATCTACATCGCAGGGCTCCTCTCGATCCCCGGCGAGGTGTACGAGGCCGCGGACATCGACGGGGCGGGCGCGGTGCGACGGCTGTGGTCGGTCACCCTCCCGCTCGTCTCCGGGTACGTCGTGATCAACATGATCCTGGGGTTCAAGAACTACCTCAACGTGTACGACGTCATCGTCGGCCTGACCAACGGCGGTCCGGGAACCTCCACCCGCAGCATCGCGATGACGATCTTCACCGGCTTCACGGGCGGCGACTACGCCTACCAGATGGCGAACGCGACGATCTTCTTCATCATCGCCGTCGCGATCTCGGTGCTCCAACTCCGAATCACCCGCGGAAAGGCGGCGATCTGATGACCCAGACAGCAGCGAAGCGGACCGCCGCTCCCGTCCTCCCGGCCACCGCCCGCAACGGCGCGCCCACCCCCGCGCGTCGGCGCGGGAAGGTCGGCCAGGAGAAGACGAGCTGGACGACCATGGTCATCCTGTTCCTCTGCGCCATCACGGTGCTCCTGCCGCTCTACGTGACGATCTCGATGTCGCTGAAGTCGACCTCGCAGGCCGTCGACGGCAACGCGTTCTCGCTTCCGGCGCCGATCGACTTCTCCGGGTTCGTCCAGGCCTGGGAGCTGACCAACTTCCCGGTCGCCTTCACGATCTCCCTGCTCGTGACGGCGGGCACGGTGGTGGGCACCGTCCTCCTCGCGTCGCTCGCGTCCTACGCGATCGTGCGCAACTGGGAGCACCGCTTCTTCCGCTGGTCGTTCTTCTACCTGCTGGCGGCGATGTTCCTGCCGTTCCCGGTCGTCGCACTCCCGCAGATCCAGCTCACGGGCCTCGCGGGGCTCGCGAACCCGGCCGGCGTCACGATCCTGCACATCATGTTCCAGCTCTCCTTCAGCATCCTGCTGTTCACCGCGTTCCTGCGCTCGATCCCGCTCGAACTCGAGGAGAGCGCCCGCATCGACGGGGCGACCACCTGGCAGACCTTCCGGCAGCTGATCTTCCCGCTGCTCGCGCCGATGAGCGCCACCGTCGCGATCTTCGCCTTCCTGGCGTCGTGGAACGACTTCATGATGCCGTCGCTGATCATCGCCGACTCCGCGCAGCAGACGCTGCCGGTCGTGCAGTCGATCTTCCAGACGCAGTTCAGCAACAACTACAACGTGTCGTTCGCGTCGTACCTCATGGCCATGGCGCCCGCCATCGTCGTCTACCTGTTCACGCAGCGATGGGTCATGGAGGGCGTGACCCAGGGCGCCGTGAAGGGCTGAGCCCGCCCGGCGCACCCCGCCTCCGACCACCTCATCACCACCCCACTCCCGAAAGGACCTCCGCACCCATGAGCGACGTGCTCGCACGCCCCGACCTCGCCCGACTCCACGACGACGCCGACTGGTGGCGCCAGGCCGCGGTCTACCAGATCTACCCCCGCAGCTTCGCCGACGCGGACGGCGACGGGATCGGCGACCTGCGCGGCATCCGCGCCCGCGTGCCGTACCTGCAGGACCTCGGCATCGACGCCGTCTGGATGAGCCCCTTCTACCCGTCGGCGCTCGCCGACGGCGGGTACGACGTCGACGACTACCGCGACATCGACCCCAGGCTCGGCACGCTCGCCGAGTTCGACGACCTCGTCGCGGCGCTCCACGAGGCCGGCATCCGCGTGATCATCGACATCGTGCCGAACCACACGTCGGACCGCCACGAGTGGTTCCGGGAGGCGCTCGCCTCGCCGCGCGGCTCGGCCGCCCGCGCCCGCTACGTGTTCCGCGACGGGCTGGGGCCCGACGGATCGCTCCCGCCGGCCGACTGGACGAGCGCGTTCGGCGGACCCGCGTGGGAGCCCGTCGGCGACGGGCAGTGGTACCTGCACTACTTCGCGACCGAGCAGCCCGACCTCAACTGGGACAACCGCGAGGTGCGCGACGACTTCCTGCGTACGCTGCGGTTCTGGTCGGACCGCGGCGTCGACGGGTTCCGCATCGACGTCGCGCACGGCCTCGCGAAGCGCCTCGACGACGAGCTGCCCGACCAGGCGACGCTCGACGCGCTGCCGCGCGACGGCGCCCACCCGCTGTGGGACCGCGACGAGGTGCACGAGATCTACGCCGAGTGGCGTGGCGTGTTCGACGAGTACACGCCGCCGCGCACCGCCGTCGCGGAGGCATGGGTCGAGTCGCACCGGCGGCCGCGGTACGCGAGCGTCGAGGGGCTCGGGCAGGCCTTCAACTTCGACCTGCTCGAGGCGCCGTTCGACGCGGCCGAGTTCCGCCGCATCGTCGACGCCAACCTCGCGCTCGCCGCGGCATCGGGCTCGTCGACCACGTGGGTGCTCTCGAACCACGACGTCGTCCGGCACGCGACGCGATACGGGCTCCCCGAGCCTTCGGTGCCCGGCGAGAAGCACGGCGGGGCGTGGCTGCTCTCGGGCGGGACGACCCCCGCGCTGGACCGCGAGCGTGGCCTCCGCCGCGCCCGCGCCGCCAGCCTCTTCGTGCTCGCCCTGCCGGGCTCGGCCTACCTGTACCAGGGCGAGGAGCTCGGGCTGCCCGAGGTCGCCGACATCCCCGCCGCGCAGCGGCAGGACCCCGCGTACTTCCGCAACCCGGGCGTCGACATCGGCCGCGACGGATGCCGCGTGCCGCTCCCATGGGAGTCCGAGGGCGACTCGTTCGGGTTCGGCCCTGCCGGTGCGCACCTCCCGCAGCCGGCCTGGTTCGGCGAGTACGCGGCGGACGGGCAGTCCGACGACCCGACGTCGACCCTGTCGATGTACCGTCGCGCGCTCGCGCTGCGCCACGACCTCCAGGGCGCGGAGGAACTCGAGTGGGTGCCGACCGCCGACGCCGACGTGGTCCACTTCCGCCGACCCGACGGCTGGGAGGTCGTGGCCAACTTCGGCCCCCGGCCCGTGGCGCTGCCGGAGGGCGCCTCGGTGCTCGTCGCGAGCGGCGACCTCGACGACGGAGTGCTGCCCGCCGAGACGACGGCCTGGCTGCGACGCTGAGCGTCCGGCCCGCCGCTTGACGATCGGGGCGCCGCGTGGTCGCATGACCTGTGATGGATGCCACGCGGCCCCCGCTCATCACCGACGACGACCTCGACGACCTCGAGCGCGAGGCGATCGGGCACGTCCGCGGGCGCGTGCTCGAGATCGGCGCGGGCGAGGGCGAGAACTTCGGGGCGTTCCACCACGACGTCGAGTGGATCGGCCTCGAGCCCGACTCCGAACGCCGAACCGAGCTCGCGCAGCGGGCCAGGGAGTGGAAGCACGACCAGGTCCCGCTCGACGCGGTCGCCGAGCGGATCCCGCTCGGCGACGCCTCGGTGGACGCGGTCGTCGGGACGTACGTGCTCTGCTCGGTCACCGACCAGGCGACCGCGCTCGCCGAGGTGCGGCGCGTGCTCCGCCCCGGCGGCGACGTCGTCTTCGTCGACCACGTCGTCGCGCCCCCGGGCACGCTGAAGCGCGGCATCCAGCGCGCGGTCACGCCCTTCTCGAAGCGCTTCTGCCACGGATGCCACTGGGACCGCGACACGGGCGCCGCGCTCGCCGAGGCGGGGTTCGAGGTCGACGAGGCGCGCCTCGTGCGGGTGCCCTCGTTCCCCTTCGGTCCGACCCGCGTGCTCGTCTTCCGCGGGCGCGCTCCCGGAGCGGCCGCATGACGCCCGGCCTCGCCGGCAGTCCGCGCATCGTCGTGCTCACCGGCGCCGGGATCTCCGCCGAGAGCGGCGTGCCGACCTTCCGCGACGCGGGCGGGCTCTGGGAGGGCCACCGCGTCGAGGACGTCGCGACCCCCGAGGCGTTCGAGCTCGACCCGGACACCGTGCAGCGCTTCTACGACGCCAGGCGGCACGCCGTGGCATCCGTCGCCCCGAACCCGGCGCACACGGCGCTCGCGGCCCTCGAACGCGAACTCGGCGGCGACCTGCTCGTGGTCACGCAGAACATCGACGACCTGCACGAGCGCGCCGGGTCGGCGCGCGTGCTCCACATGCACGGCGAGCTCGGCCGGGTGCGCTGCGTCGCGTGCGAGGCCCGCAGCGACGCGCCGGGCGACCTGCAGCCCGGGCCTCCCTGCCCGTCATGCGGCGAGCGGATGCTCCGCCCCGACGTCGTCTGGTTCGGCGAGATGCCCTACGGGCTCGACGAGATCGACGTCGCGCTCGCGCGCTGCGAGGCATTCGTCGCCATCGGGACGTCCGGCGCGGTGCATCCGGCGGCGGGCTTCGTGCTCACCGCGTCGGCGTTCGGGGCGACGACGCTCGAACTGAACCTCGCCGAGAGCGAGATCACCCCGTTCTTCGCCGAGTCGCGGCTCGGGCCGGCGAGCGTGCTGGTGCCCGAGTGGGTCGGCGAGGTGCTCGGCGAGGCGCGCTGAGGCGAGCGACGACGGATGCCGCGGTGCGTGGGCTGCCGCCGCGACATCCGCCGCCGGGTCCTCCATCACCCGGCCGAGCGGTCGTGTTCCCCCTCCGAGCGCTCGTCCGGATGCCGGTGGGACCTCGCGCCGCGCCGCGAGCGACGCGACGCGAGGGTGACCCGCCATCACCTACTTCCGGCGGAGGCTGCGGATCGGATGCACCCGCACGGAAATCGGCTTCGGACGTCAGGACGACGGGTCGATCACCGCCGACCTCGCGAGCAGGGTCGCCCCGGCGACCGCCGCCGGCATCGTCGCGATCGCGCCGAACGGCACGAGGAAGCAGAGCTGCGTGGCGACCCCGAAGCCGAGGAACCGCCAGCGGTTCGCGCGGAGCAGTGCGCGGCGCTGCTCGGGTGGGATGCCGCGCGCGTCCAGCGCACGCGCCGCGAGCTCCCGTGCGAGCAGGCGCCCGGTGAGCACCGCGCCGAGGATCGCCGCGGCGACGGTTCCGACGACCGGCACGATGCCCACGAGTCCCACGACGATCGCCGAGAGCAGGCCCTGGAGCACCAGCACGAGGGATCCGCGCACCCCGGCCCAGAACCCCGGACCCTCGCCCGGCGGCACGCCGTCGGCGTGGGTCTCGACCGCTGCCCAGATGCGCTCGTAGAACGGGTCGCCGACGATCAGCGTGATCGCCGTGAAGGTGACGAACGCCAGCACCGCGGCGCCCGCGAACACGACGACCGCGACGAGCGTGCGGAACGCGGTGCGCCAGAACTCCTGCCAGGCGTCGGCGAAGGGCGTCGCGAGGTCGACCAGCCCCGGCAACCCGACTCCGAGCGCCACGAGTCCCCAGACGAGCGCCGCGAACACGATCGCCGCGGGCACGAGGCCGAGCAGCATCACGCCCGGATCGCGCCGCCAGAACGCGAACCCGCGCACCAGCATCCGGGCCCCGTCGACGAGATCGTGCAGCACCGGGCCAGCATAGGGTCGAGCGCTCGGTGCGACGTGGTGTTGCGCGCGCGTCACGCGCTCCCAGCCGACGGCGATATCGTCGGAGGCATCCGTTTCACGCCCGGTGCGCGCTCGCGCCGCCCGGCAGCCGGCCTCCGCCGGCATCCGTTGGAGAAGGACCCGACGCCGCATGACCACGACCCCCACGACGTCCGCCCGCGCCGCCGAATGGTGGAAGGCGCAGCGCACGCGCGTGCTGTGGGGGACCCTGATCGCGGTCGTGGCCTTCGTCGTCATCGTCGTGCTCGCCCGCCTCCTCCGCGGCATCCCCGCCATCGAGGCGTTCATCGACGCGTACCCGGGCATCGTCCCGCCGCCCGAGGGCACCCCGGTGGGCATCCCCTGGTGGCTCGGATGGCAGCACTTCCTCAACGCGTTCTTCCTCGTGCTGCTCGTCAAGACCGGGCTCGAGCTCCGCGGCAGGCGCCGTCCGCCCGGGTTCTGGACGCGCGACAACACCCGCTGGCCGCGCACGCGGCGGGCGCCGCGCCGGCTCGGCATCTGGCTGTGGTTCCACCTCTGGCTCGACGCGCTCTGGGTGCTCGTCGGCATCACGTACGTCGTGCTGCTCTTCGCGACCGGCCAGTGGCTCCGGATCGTGCCGACCGACTGGGCCGTGGTGCCCAACGCGGTCTCCGCGGCCCTGCAGTACGCGTCGCTGGAGTGGCCGACCGAGGACTCGTGGATCGTCTACAACGCGCTCCAGCAGCTGGCCTACTTCTCGGTCGTCTTCATCGCGGCTCCGCTCGCCCTCGTCACCGGGCTGCGGCTGTCGTCGATCTGGCCCGTCGAGGGCCCGTGGGCGTCGGCGAGGACCGAGCGGATGGCGCGCGCCGTCCACTACCCGGTGATGCTCTTCTTCCTCGCGTTCACGTTCGTGCACGTCGTGCTCGTGCTCTCGACGGGCGCGCTCCGGAAGCTGAACCAGATGTACGCGGCGCGGGACGCCGACGACTGGATCGGCTTCGGGGTCTTCGCGCTGTCGGTCGTCGTGATGGTCGTCGCGTGGGTCGTCGCGAAGCCGCCGCTGCTGAAGCGCATCGCGGCGAAGTCGGGGCGCGTGCAGGGCTGACCGCATGGCCGCCGCTCCGTAGGCTCGACCCATGACCCGGACTGCTCCCGTTCCACCCTCCACGCCCGCGCGCACCGTCGCACGGTGGACGCTCGCCGGCTTCCTCGCGTTCGCCGGTGTCAGCCATCTCCTCTGGGCGCGACGCGAGTTCCGGGCGCAGGTGCCGCCGTGGGTGCCCATCGACGCCGATGCGGTGGTCGTCGGCTCGGGCGTCGTCGAGGTCGGCCTCGGGGCCGCGCTCGTCGCGCTCCCGAGGGAGCGGTCCCGCGTCGGATGGATCGTCGCCGCGTTCTTCGCCGCGGTCTTCCCGGGCAACATCGCGCAGTGGCGTGAACGCCGCGACGCGTTCGGGCTCACGACCGACCGCGCGCGGTTCCTCCGGCTGTGGTTCCAGCCGCTGCTCATCGCGCTCGCGCTCTGGTCGACCCGTGCGCCGCGTGACGACCAGTCCCGGTGAGTGCGGTCCGGGCTAGGCTCGAAGGATGAGCCGCACCGTCTGGACCGTCCTCGGCGTGATCGCCGCCGTCGTGATCGCGTGGATCCTCGTCGACGTCGTCTTCAGCGTGCTCTGGTTCGTCGTGAAGCTCGCGATCGTCGCGGTGGTCGCGGTCGTCGTCTTCTTCTGGCTGAGGTGGCTCGTGACGCGTCGGGACGACCGCAAGGCGGTCGAGCGATAGCCGGGTCCGGCGAGGGCGGTCCCGCCGCCGTCGACGTGCCGTCTCCGCACGGCGGGGTCCTGCGTGCCTTCGACAGCGGTGCGCCCCACCCGGGTGCGCCCGTCGTGGTGTGGCACGCGGGGTCGCCCCACACGGGCGAGCCGCTCGAGCCGCTCGCGACGGCGGCACGAGCGCGGGGCATCCGGCTCGTCACCTTCGCGCGTCCCGGCTACGGCGGGTCCACGCCGCGACCCGGGCGCGACGTGGCCTCGAACGCAGCCGACGTGGCGGCGATCGCCGACGCCCTCGGCATCGACCGGTTCGCCGTCATCGGGTACTCGGGCGGAGGACCGCATGCACTGGGGTGCGCCGCGCTCCTGCGCGATCGCGTGACGGCGGCCGCGGTGCTCGCGAGCCCGGCGCCGTTCGGCGGCGTCGACTGGTTCGCCGGCATGCACGGGC
>NZ_SDPL01000798.1 GCF_004135055.1 Agromyces binzhouensis
GCGGGGTGCGACCCCCGCGCGTGCGCGTGGAGGCGCGGAGCGTCGCGTCGTACCTCGAGTCGGCGGCCGGGGGCGTCGACCTGGCCTTCATCGACCCGCCGTACGACCTCGGCGAGGTCGAGCTGGCTCGCGACCTGTCGCTGCTCGCCCCGCTCCTGGCCGACGCGGCGACGGTCGTCGTCGAACGCAGCAGCCGCTCCCCCGAGCCCGCCTGGCCCGACGGCATCGAGCCGGAGCGCCGCCGCGACTACGGCGAGACGACGCTGTGGTGGGCCGCCGCGACCGGGCCGGATCAGCCGGCGCCGCCGTCCCAGCCCGAGTAGGGGTCCCATCCGCTGGTGTCGACGGGCTCGCCGCCGAGCGTGAGCCGCCCGGCGTCGGCGTTCACGACGCCCACGACCTCGAACGGCTCGGGAGGCACCGCTCCCGCGGGGAACGTCGCGAGCAGGCCGTGATCCTCGGCGCCGGCGAGCGCCGTCAGCGGATCCGGGCCGAGCGCATCGGCGTGGAACTCGAGCCCGACCGCGCTCGCCTCGGCGAGGCGCCGTGCGTCGCGTGCGAGCCCGTCGCTCACGTCGAGCATCGCCGTCGCCCCGGCGGTCGCCGCC
>NZ_SDPL01000799.1 GCF_004135055.1 Agromyces binzhouensis
CCGGGCGGCCGCTCGACGCGTCGGCGTCGCCGACGACGTCCTCGCCTACGTCGTCGACCTCGCACGCGCCACGCGCCGGAGCCCGTCGATGCGGCTCGGCGTGAGCCCGCGTGCCGTCGCGGGGCTCCTCGCCGCTGCGAAGGCCTGGGCGTGGCTGACCGCGGTCGAGAAGGTGACGCCCGATCACGTGCAGGCCATGCTGCTCCCGGCCTGGCGCCACCGCGTGCAGCTCCGCCCGGAGGCCGAGCTCGAGGGCGTGTCGGTCGACCAGGTGCTGCGATCGGTCGTGCAGCAGGTGCAGGTCCCGCTCTGACGATGGCGCTCACCGGACGATTCAGCCTGCTCGTCGCCCTCGGCGTCGTGCCCGTCGTGCTGCTCGGCGGCGACGCGGGCGCCGCATGGGCGAGCCTCGTGGTCTGGCTGCTCGTCGCGGTCGGCCTCGGTGCGATCGACCTCGCGGCCGCGGCATCCCCACGCCTGGTCGCCGTCGAGCGCGACCTCCCGCCGCGGCTGCGCCTCGGCGAGACGGTCCGCTCCGAGCTGGTGCTCCGGAACCTCGGACGGCGGCGTCTCCGCGCCGAGGTGCGCGACGGCTGGCCGCCCTCGG
>NZ_SDPL01000800.1 GCF_004135055.1 Agromyces binzhouensis
CGCCGCCGTTCGCTCGCCGCGCTCCGCGAGGAGGTCGAGCCGGTGGCGCCGCGCGAGTTCGGCCGGTTCCTGCCGGACTGGCAGCACGTCGGCGGCCGCCTGCGCGGCGTCGACGGCGTCGCCGCCGTGGTCGAGCAGCTCGAGGGCGTCAGGATCCCCGCATCGGCGTGGGAGTCCCTGGTCCTCCCGGCGCGCGTCGGCGACTACCGCCCGGAGTTCCTGGACGAGCTCACGGCGAGCGGCGAGGTGCTGTGGGTCGGCCAGGGGGCCCTCGCGGGAGACGACGGCTGGGTGAGCCTCCACCTCGCCGACACCGCCAAGCTCACCATGCCGGCACCCGTCGACCAACCGCTCGACGCGATCGAGACCGAGCTCCTGGGGGCGCTCGGCGGCGGCGGCGCGTACTTCTACCGTCAGCTCGCCGAGGCCGTCGGCGCCACCGAGGACGCCCCCGTCCTCGACGCGCTGTGGCGGCTCGCGTGGGCCGGCCTCGTCACGAACGACACGCTCGCGCCCGTTCGCGGCCTCCTCGCGGGCGGCGGTGCCCACAAGACCCGCGCGACGACCCCTCGCGCGCGGATCCGCGGGCGCGCCGTCTCGCGTCG
>NZ_SDPL01000801.1 GCF_004135055.1 Agromyces binzhouensis
GGCGCCGGTGAGGTCGCGCACGGCGTCGACCGGCGGGACGGGGACCCGCGCGACGGGCACCCCGGCGTCGAACACCTCGGTGGGGTGCGGTCCGTGCTTGACCACGACCCGGTGCGCGACGGATGCCGCGACCTCGCCCCCCGCCGCGACGCCCAGCAGCTCGGCCTCGGTCTCGTTGGCGAACAGCACGTCCGGGCGGAGCTCGGCGAACCAGCCGAGCACGCGCCGCACGCCGAGCCCCTCGAGCAGCCCCGTGGACGACGCGTCGATCGACACGCGCGCGCCACGCCCCCGTGCGAGCGCGATCAGGCGCTGGACCTCGTCGCGCATCGACTCGTGCTCGAAGCCGTAGCTCGGAACGTGCAGCCAGGCGACGCCGTCGAGCCATCCCGGCTCGACGTCGGAGAGTTCGGCCGCCGCCGCGCGGTCGGGGAACATCGTGCGCTCGCCGTCGGGGGCGACGACCAGGACGACCGCTCCCGTGCGTCCCTCGCGCTGGACGCGCACGTCGACACCGGCCTCGGCGAGCACCGACACGAGCGCGGCGCCGGCGCCGTCGTCGCCGACCCGGCCGATGAAGCGCGTCGGCGTGCCGGATGCGGC
>NZ_SDPL01000802.1 GCF_004135055.1 Agromyces binzhouensis
CCGAGCGCGTACGCGGCGACGTCGGCGGATGCCGCGCGGCCCGCCCCGGCCGACTCGCCGGCGAGCTCCTCGGCGAGCGCGACGCGGTCGACCGTGACGTCGCCGTGCGGATCGAGGTCGCCGCTCACAGGTGCTTCACCCCTTCGGACTTCGTGTAGTAGACCGCGTGGCGGTAGTTCTTGCCCGCGGGGCTCTCGAAGAACGCGCCCTTGGCGTCGGGGTCGCTCGTCGTGACGGCGTCGGCGGGCACGACCCAGATCGACACGCCCTCGTTGCGTCGGGTGTACAGGTCGCGGGCGTTGCGCACGGCCATGTCGGCGTCGGGTGCGTGCAGCGATCCCACGTGCACGTGGCTCAGGCCGCGGTTGGCGCGCACGAAGACCTCCCACAGGGGCCAGGCCTCGGTGCCGGTCTCGCCGGGGGTGCTCATCTCGTCTCCTCGTCTCGGTCCGCTCCGTCGCGGATCGGGGGTCCAGTGGTGGTGCCGCCCGTCAGGCGGCGGTCGCCGCCTTCGCGGCCTGCTTGCGGGCGTACTCGGCGGCGGCCTCGCGGACCCACGCGCCGTCCTCGTGGGCCTCGCGGCGGCGGCGGAGCCGCTCGG
>NZ_SDPL01000803.1 GCF_004135055.1 Agromyces binzhouensis
CGCCTGCCGCGCCGCGCCGTCCGCGACGTACTCGCCGGGGGCCGGCACGACGACCGGGACGTCGATCACCTGCGTCGCAGCGACCCTCACGGCGGGGTTCTGCGCGGCACCGCCGATGAGCAGGATCCGCTGCACGTCGACGCCCTGCCGGCGCACCGCGTCGAGCCCGTCGGCGAGCCCGCACAGCAGGCCCTCGACCGCGGCGCGCGCGATCGACGGGCGGGTCGTGTTCGCGAGCGTCAGCCCGGAGAACGAGGCGGTCGCATCCGGGAGGTTCGGCGTGCGCTCGCCCTCGAAGTACGGCACGAGCACGGCGCCGGATGCCCCGGGCTCGGCCTCGAGCGCGAGTCGGCCGAGCTCGGCGTGGTCGACGCCGAGGAGCCCGGCGGTCGCGTCGAGGACGCGCGCGGCGTTCAGGGTCGCGATCAGCGGGAGGAAGCGCCCGGTGGCGTCGGCGAAGCCGGCGACGGTGCCCGACGTGTCGGCCACCGGGGCGTCCGTGACGGCGAACACCGTGCCGCTCGTGCCGATCGAGACCACGACGTCGCCGGATGCCGCGTCCAGCCCGAGCGCGGCGCCGGCGTTGTCGCCGGCG
>NZ_SDPL01000804.1 GCF_004135055.1 Agromyces binzhouensis
ACGTACGCCGTCCAGCTCGCGTCGGCGCTCGGCGCGGAGGTCACCGGCGTCGCCAGCGGCGCGAAGGCCGACCACGTGCGCGCCGCCGGCGCGAGCCGCGTGATCGACCACCGCACGGAGGACCCCACGCGGGACGCCGCCGTCTACGACGTCATCATCGACCTCGTCGCGGCGCAGTCGCTCACCGCGCTCACCAGGATCCTCGCGCCGCGCGGCACGCTCGTGCTCTCGGCGGGCACGGGCTCGCGCACCTTCGGCCCCCTGCCACGGATGGCGGCCGCCACGCTGCGCTCGCCGTTCACGAGGCGCCGCCTGAAGCCGCTGGCGGCCAAGCACCGCGGCGACGACCTCGACGAGGTCCGCGCATTCGCGGAGGCAGGGCGGCTCCGACCGGTGGTCGACGAGGTCTTCCCGCTCGAACGCGGGCCGGAGGCCCTGGCCCGGCTGGCATCCGGATCGGTCCGCGGCAAGGTCGCGATCCGCATCCGGCCCGACGCGCAGGCGGATGCCGCATCCGGCGCAGCGGCGAGCGCCGCGGCATCCGATCGCGCTGGGGGAGA
>NZ_SDPL01000805.1 GCF_004135055.1 Agromyces binzhouensis
CCGACGTCGAGGCGGCCGAGGTCGCCGGCACGCCCGATCGCGGACGCGGGGGTGACCGTGAGCGCGCCGACCGCCTCGTGCAGCGGGATCCCCGAGTCGAGGACGGCGCGTCGCAGCGCCTCGTCCTGCGTGAGGGTCGACCCGGCGATCGCGCCCGTGTCGGCGAGTCGCGCGACGCCGTCGCGCACGTCGACCGAGAGCGATCCGAGCACGTACGCCCCGTCGGACGCCCCGGTCGCGGCCATCGCGTCGGTCACCAGCGCGACCCGCCCCGACGCGCCCGAGAACGCCAGGCGCACCACGTCGGGGTGCACGTGCACCCCGTCGCCGATGACCTCGAGCGTCACGTGGTCGGCGCGCATCGCGGCGACGACCGGGCCGGGCGCGCGGTGGTGGATGCCGCGCATGCCGTTGAACGCATGCGTGAGGATCGACGCGCCGGCGTCGAACGCGCGGAGCGCGGTGTCGAAGTCGGCGCCCGTGTGGCCGACGGCGACGGCGACGTCGGCGTCGACCAGTCGCGCGATCGCCGCGGTCGCCCCCTCGTGCTCGGGCGCGATCGTGACCTGGCGAAGCGCCCCGCCGGCC
>NZ_SDPL01000806.1 GCF_004135055.1 Agromyces binzhouensis
GGGACTATGTCTTCTACCTGGCCGTGGGCAACTACCGCGCCGCCGCCCTCTCCCACGTCCGGGGAGACCCCCCGTCCTTTCCGCCCGGGCCCGCCCTCCCCTCTTCCCCGCGGGGCCCCGTCGTCCCCCGCGTCGTCGCCACCTCTCTTCCCCCCCTCCTTCTTCCCGTCGGGGGGCGGGTCGGGGGTCGGCGCGCGGCGCGGGCTCCGGGGCGGCGGGTCCAACCCCGCGGGGGTTCCGGAGCGGGAGGAACCAGCGGGCCCCCGGTGGGGCGGGGGGCCCGGACACTCGGGGGGGCCGGCGGCGGCGGCGACTCTGGACGCGAGCCGGGCCCTTCCCGTGGATCGCCTCAGCTGCGGCGGGCGTCGCGGCCGCTCCCGGGGAGCCCGGCGGGTGCCGGCGCGGGTCCCCTCCCCGCGGGGCCTCGCTCCACCCCCCCATCGCCTCTCCCGAGGTGCGTGGCGGGGGCGGGCGGGCGTCCCGCGCGTGTGGGGGGAACCTCCGCGTCGGTGTTCCCCCGCCGGGTCCGCCCCCCGGGCCGCGGTTTTCCGCGCGGCGCCTCGCCTCGGCCGGCGCCTAGCAGCCGAG
>NZ_SDPL01000807.1 GCF_004135055.1 Agromyces binzhouensis
CGGCGGCAGCGGGGGGAGGAGGGTCATGGAGTCTGAGGGAGAGCCGCCCGAACGACCGACTTCCCTACGGGCCCCACCGCCCCCCGACCCTGGGGGCGGCAGGGCGACCCCCCCGGGGTCTTTAAACCTCCGCGCCGGAACGCGACAGCTAGGTACCCGGGACAGGAGCGGGGAGGACACGCGAGGCCAGAAAAGCGTGGCATCGGGACGGGCGAGCCCACACGCGACACTCACATCCCCCCACACGCGACAACCGCCCCAGCCAACGTAGAAAAGCCAGAGCCGCGGCGGGGATGGGTGCCGGGAGAGCAAAGCGCGCGCCCCGACGACCGAACGCCCCCGGGACGGGTCAAAAACCCGTAACGACGTACCGCCCCTCGTAGACACGGAAGAGCCGGACGGGAAAGAGGCAAGACGCCCGCGAGCAGCCGCCGCCGCGGTAGGGTGGCGAGGTCAGAGCCGGACGAGGGAGAGGGGAGGGGGAGGGGAAATCGGAGGCGGTCCCAGACGGACCCAGACCGACCCCACCCACCCCTTTTTTAATGATACTGCAAACACCGAGATCTACACGCGGGCGACGGGACC
>NZ_SDPL01000081.1 GCF_004135055.1 Agromyces binzhouensis
GAACCCGACCGGACACACGGCGGCGGGGCGGATGCCGCGCATCCGCCCCGCCGTGCCGGCCGGCCCGACGAACGCTCGCCGGGCGCGCCGGGTCAGCTCCCGCTGGAGGTCACCTCGGGCGTCACGACGTCGTGAGCCGCGGAGCGCACCTCGACCTTGCGCGGCTTCGCGCGCTCGGACACCGGGATGATCACGCTCAGCACGCCGTTGTCGTAGTGGGCGCTGATGCCGCTGGTGTCGATGCCCTCGCCGAGGGTGAGCTGGCGCAGGAACGACCCGCTCGGCCGCTCATGCACGAGCCACCGCACGTTCTCGTCGTTGCGCAGCGTGCGCTCGGCGCGGATGGTCATCAGCTGGCCGTCGACGTCGATGTCGATCGAACCGGGGTCGACCCCGGGCAGGTCGGCGGACAGGACGTAGTGGTCACCGTCGCGGTGCAGGTCGATCGGCATCATCCGCGGGCCTCGGCTCGAGTCGATCATGCTCGCCGCGAGACGGTCGAGGTCGCGGAACGGGTCCCAGCTCATTGCCATGAGCGTCTCCTCTCGTGAGATCTGGAGTTGAGTCCCCTCGACTCAACTTGATCCGAGATTAGCACTCTCGACGCGAGAGTGCTAAGACTTTGGGCCCGCCGTTCGCCGAGGGCGATCACGCCGGCCGGTGTCGCGGCGGACGCGCCGGGCGCGCGAGCTCGGGCATCCGCATTCGCAGGATGAGCCGTACTACGGGACCTCTTGCGAGTCCGTGACGCGGCTCATCCTGTTTTCGCGTCCCACACTCGCCTCGATACGCGGAGATCGCTCGAAGGCTTCACTCGGCGCAGGCTCGGGCAGCCGCATTCGCAGGATGAACCGAACCATGTGCCCTCGTTCGACCCCGTGACGCAGCTCATCCTGCGTTCGCGTCCCACACCCGTCTCAATACCCGCGCTCGCGCGCAGCCTCCACTCGGCGCGCGGGCTCGCCCGCCGAATTCGCAGGATGAGCAGGCTTATGGGCCCCGATTCGGAGCCGTGACGCGGCTCATCCTGCTTTCGCCCACGGGATCGACGCCCGCGCGCGAGGCACGGCGGATATCGACGACCGTCAGGCGGCGGCGCCGAGCGTGGCCCAATCCTCGGAGCCCGCGACGCGCAGGACCTCGTCGATCGCGTTGGCGGTCGAGGCCGTGCGGAACTCCGGCGAGACATCCATCGTCTGGGCGTTCACGAAGGTCACGTCGGTGATGCCGACGAATGCGAAGATCGCACGCAGGTACGGCTCCTGGAAGTCGAAGGCATGCAGCGGGCTGGCCTCGGAGTAGTCGCCGCCGCGCGAAGTGACGACGACCATCTTCTTGCCGTGCACGAGGGGGAGCGCGCGGCCGAGTTCGTCGTAGCGGAACATGTATCCCGGCTGCACGATGCAGTCGATGTAGTACTTGAGCGCGTAGGGGATGCTGAGGTTCCACATCGGCGTGGAGATCACGTAGGCGTCGGCGTGCGTGAACCGGTCGATCTCGCGCTCGATCTGCTTCCAGGACTCGGCGTGGCTCTTGTCGATGGGCTGGCCGACCGTCAGCGTGTACTTCGCCTCGATGTTGTCGCCCGCGATCGCGGGCAGGTCGGCCTGGAACAGCTCGACCTCCTCGACCTCCAGGTCGGCGATCCGCTCGCCGAGCGCGTCGAGGAGCGCGTTCGAGACCCGGAGCGTGTTGGATGCCTCGCTGCGCGGGCTGGCGATGATGTGGAGCAGCTTCATGACGTGCCTCTTCCGATGGGTCCTGCACGGGCGTTGGGGGCATTGCTCACCGCGCTCGGGCCTCAGCGGTGACGTCACCGTATCGCCGCAGTGTTTCCGGCGTGTCTCGATCAGGTACCTTGTGATCGGCGCGATCCGGACGCCGCTCTCCGTCACGTGACGCGGCGTCGGCGCGGCCGTCGCCTTCGGGCGGGGCGGATGGTGCGTTCGCACCGCGCGGGTCGGGGTCGCGCTCGACCCGAGCCGGCCGACACGGCCGACCCGGCCGAATACGCAGGATGAGGCGGATCATGGGCGCACATGAGGCGCCGCAGCGCGTCTCGTCCTGCATTCGCACGCTCACCGCACGCCACGCGCCCCCATCCAAGTGCGGTTTCTGCGTTCGAGTACGGAACCAACCCGCACTCCAACGCAGAAACCGCACTCCGGTGAGACCAGATGACAGAGGTGACAGGTGACGGATGACGCCGCGGCGCCCGCGGCGCGTCAGAAGAGGCGGCGCTGCGCGACGACCTCGGCGCCCTCGAGCTCGAGCAACCGACGCTTGCGCTCGAGCCCGCCGGCGTAGCCGGTGAGCGACCCGTCGGCGCCGACCACGCGGTGGCACGGCACGATGATGCTGATCGGGTTCCGCCCGACGGCACCGCCCACGCGCCTGGCGAGGTTCCGGTCGCCGAGCCGGTCGGCGAGCTCGCCGTACGTCACGGTCTCGCCGAACGGGATCTCGCGCAGCATCCCCCATACCGCATGCTGGAACCCGTCGCCGGTCGGCGCGAGCGGCAGGTCGAAGCGGATGCGTCGCCCCGCGAGGTACTCGTCGAGCTCGACGCCGAGCCGGCGGAACAGCGGATCGTCGGCGGCATCGACGACGACGCCGAGCGACTCCGGGGCGGGCGGATGCCAGTGGCCCGGGAAGTACAGCCCCGCGAGCCCGCCGTCGTCGGCGACCACGAGCAGGTCGCCGATCCCGGTCGTGAGCGTGGCGTGGCGGCGGGGCATGCGTCGATTCTCGCGCGTCGCGCGGCGCGCGAGGCGGAGTTCGGTGGCGGGAATCGGACGTGACGGTCGACGGGTCCGGGGCGCGTCGGGGTCGCGCATGACGCGCGGCCCATTCGCGAGATGACCCGACGGGCGGTCAGCCCTCCAGCACCTCGAGTCTCTCGCCCGACACGACGAGCTCGGCGTTGACCCGCGACGCCTCGATCAGCAGCGCGTTCGCGCCGTCGACCTCCCTAGCCCACGCGAGTGCGGCCTCGGGGGTGCGTCCGTGTCGGGTGTGCCGGTCCACGAGGCGCACGATCCGCTCGTCCTCCGGCGTCGCGCAGAACCAGGCGGCATCGAGTCGCTCGCGCACGCCGTCCCATGGTTCGACGTCGGCGAGCAGGTAATTGCCCTCGACGACGACGTACCGGATGGTGTCCTCGATGGCGATCTCGCCCGCGACGCCCTCGTCCACGACGCGGTGGAAGCTCGGCGCGTACACGGTGTGACCGCGCTCGGTTCGGATGCGGTCGAGCAGGGCGACGAACCCCCAGCCGTCGAAGGTGTCGATGGCGCCCTTGCGGTCGTGGCGCCCGAGCCGGTCGAGGGTCGAGTTCGCGAGGTGGAATCCGTCCATCGGGAGGTGCACGGCAGATCCCGGGCGGCGACGGTTGAGTTCGTCCACGAGCGCGATCGCGAGTGTCGTCTTGCCGCTGCCGGGGCTGCCGGCGATGCCGACCAGCACGCGGTCGGCTCGACGAGGTGGCGCACCGGCGCCCCGAGTGTCCGGGGCGCCGGTGCCCGCCGACCGCTCCACCCGGTCGGCGAGCGATCCGAGCGCGGCCTGCGCACTCGGAACGAGGGTGGCGGAGGTGGCGCCGGGTTCAGGAGACACGGTTGGCCTCGAGCCGGTCGGTGAGGAACGCGTGGGCGTGCCGCGCGAGCGCGGGCCCGTCGTCCCAGAGGTTCCGCCAGATCGCGAGGTCGTTCGAGAGCGTCGGGGACACGACGGCGGACGAGAACGACTCGAAGGTGATGGGGCCGGCGTAGCCGATGTCCTCCAGCGAGTGGAAGAACGACGTGAAATCGAGGTGACCGCTGCCGAGGTAACCACGGTGGTTCTCGCCGATGTGCACGTAGCCGAGCCGGTCGCCGACCAGGCGCACGGGCCGCGAGAAGTCGTCCTCCTCGATGTTCATGTGGTAGCTGTCGAGGTGGATCACGACGTTGTCGGCGCCGATGTCGTCGGCGAGACGCAGGGCGTCGGCCGCGGTGTTGATGACATTGGTCTCGTAGCGGTTGCAGACCTCGAGTCCGAGCGTCATCTGCTTGCCGGCGGCCTCGGCGGCGAGGTCGGTGAGCACCGAGACGACGTTCGCCCGTCCCGCGGAGCTGAGCGGTCGGCCGTACTTGCCGAGTGCACTGTAGAGCGCACCGGTGAAGTGGCTGCCACCGAGGTCGTGGGTGATCTGGAGCGAGTCGTGCAGGAGCCGGGCGCCGCGCGCCACGACCTCGGGGTCGTCGCTCGAGACATCCGCCTCGAATGCCAGGCCGCGCGAGCACACGATGCCGAGGCCGGCGGCCTCGAGTTCAGCGCGGGCGGCGGCCACGTCGAGCGCGGGTGAATCGTGCAGCGAGAGTTCGAGCAGGTCGTATCCGGCCGCCTTCGTCTCGGCGATGATCGAGGTCATCTCGGCGGGGCTGGTGCCGCCGGCGAAGACGAGGGCATGTACTCCGAGGGCGTTGCGCGACATGGTGGTTCCTTTTCGTTCGGTGGTCAGGCGGCCAGGTCGAGCGCGACGGATGCCGCGGCGAGCTGGTCGTGGAGGAAGGCGCGGGACTGCGCGGCGAGGGTGTCGGGGTCGTGCCACATGGGTCGCCAGAGTCCGATGTCGGCGGATGCCGCGGCTGTGAGCACCGCGGATGAGAAGGTCTCGACGGTGATGGTGCCGTCGAAGCCGGCGGTCGCGAAGGCCCGGCAGAGTGCGGGCCAGTCGGTCGCCCCGGTGCCCAGGCGGCCGCGGTGACTCTCGCTGGCGTGCACGTAGCCGAGGCGGTCGCCGGCGATGGCGACCGCAGCCGGGAGGTCGATCTCCTCGACGTGCGCGTGGAACGTGTCGAGGTGGAGGACCGCGTTCGCGGCGCCGAGGTCCTCGAGGAACCGGATGGTCTGCGCAGCGGTGTTGAGGAGGTTCGACTCGTACCGGTTGACGTACTCGACGCCGAGCGTGATGCCGTCACCTGCGGCGAGCGCGGCGACCCGTCGCAGGACGTCGAGCGAGCGCGAGCGTCCGGCGTCCGTCGACGCCTCGAGGTACCGCCCCATCGCCGAGTACACGACACCGCCCACGAAGGTGGCGCCGAGCTCGGAAGCGAACCGCACGGCCTCGGTCAGGCGCCGTTCGCCGCGGCCTGCGACCGATGCGTCGGGGGACGTGATGTCGTCATCGAACGACAGCGCGAGCGAGACCGTGGCCCCGATGCCGTGACGCTCGAGCAGCCGGCGGGTGGCCGGGCCGTCGAGCAGGGCGGCATCCGCGCGGTCGATCGCAGGGACCTCGAGGACGTCGAATCCGGCCGCGGCCGCCCCGGCGATGGTGCGCTCGGCGGCGGCGGGGCTCCAGTCGAAGCCCCACACGCCGGCGTGCACGCCGAGTCGGTTGCGCGACATCGGACTCACGCCGCCTTCGCGCCGGTGATCAGGGCGACGAGTTCGTCGCCGGTCGTCTCGTCGGCTCGGCGCTCGGCGACCGCGAGGCCGCCGCGCATGACCCACACGTGGTCGGAGAGGCGGAGCACCTGGTCGAAGTTGTGACTGATGAGGAGCACGGCGACACCGGACGCCTGGAGCTTGCGGATGGCGTCCTCGACTCGGGCGGTCTCCTGCACGCCGAGCGCGGCGGTCGGCTCGTCCATGATCACGATCGAGCTGCCCCAGCCGGCCGCCCGCGCGATGGCGACGGCCTGTCGTTGGCCGCCGGAGAGGCGGCGGACCCGGCTCGTCACGGGCGGCACGTTCACCGCGAGGTCGGAGAGCATCTCGGTCGCCGTCGACCGCATCGACGAGCGGTCGAGCATGCGGAACGGACCTGCGCCCTTCGTGCGCTCGCGGCCGAGGAAGAAGTTCTGCCAGACCGTGAGGTCCTCGACGAGCGCGAGGTTCTGCTGCACCGTCTCGATGCCGGCCTCGCGGGCGGCGAGCGGCGTGTCGAAGTGAACGATCTCGCCGTCGAGCGTGATGGTGCCTGAGTCCGGGGCGTGGATGCCGGAGAGGCATCGCACGAGGGTCGACTTGCCCGCACCGTTGTCGCCGATGAGGGCGGTGACCTCGCCGCGCCGCATGGTGATCGAGGCGCCCCGCAGGGCGTGCACGCCGCCGAACGACTTGGTGATGTCCTGGGCGGAGAGGATGACGTCGGAGTTCGCTGCAGCGTTCATTTCTTCTGGAACCTCGTGAGCAGGGCCGCCAGGACCACGACGAGTCCGACGGCGAGCGGCTGGTAGAACTGGGACACGCCGAGCAGCGTGAGCCCGTTCGTGAGGGCGGTGAGCAGCAGCGCACCGAGGATGGGGCCGACGATCTTGGCGCGGCCGCCGGTGAGGCTGACCCCGCCGAGGACGACGGCGGCGATCGAGTTGAGCAGGTAGCTCGTGTTGATCGCGGGTTCTGCGGCGCCGATGCGGGCGACGAGCAGGATGGCGCCGAGGCCGGCGAGGACGGCCGCGATGAGGTACACCGCGATGCGCACTCGTCCGGCGTTGATGCCGTTCGCGACCGCGGCCTCCTCGCTGCCTCCGACCGCCTGGACGTGAAGGCCGAAGCGCATGCGGAACATCAGGAACCAGGCGACGATGCCGACGACGATCGCGAGGATGAACGGGAATCCGATGATCCAGACCGAGCCGGTCGTGAGGCGGAGCAGTTCGACGCTCGTGATCGAGATCGGCCTGCCCGAGGTGAGGATGAGCGCGAGTCCGGTCGCCACGGAGAGCGTTCCGAGCGTGGCGATGAAGTCGGTGACCTTGCCCTTGGCGATGAGGAGCCCGTTCACGAGTCCGATCACCGCAGACGAGAGCAGGGCGATCACCGCGGACGGCCAGAAGCCGAGCCCGGCCTGCCACGAGAGGCCGAAGCCGACGGCGCCGAGCGTCATGGTCGCCGAGATCGAGAGGTCGATGCCGCCCGTGGTGATGACGAACGACTGGGCGACGGCGAGGATCACGAGGATCGCCGCGGCGACGAGCATCGACTGGATGTTGCCGATGGTGAGGAACGACGGGCTGAGGATCGAGAACACGATCACGAGCACGACGAGGCCGATCGGGGCCGCGTTCTCGGCCCAGAAGCTCAGGTGCCTCGCCTCTCGGAGCGCGGGCCCGACGCCCTTCTCGGGGACCACGACGTTCGTGGTCTTCACTGGGAGGTTCACGGTGACTCTCTCATCTCTCGGGGTTGAGGTCCGGTGGTCGCGGGTGGGACGGATGCCGCGGAGCGGCACGGTCCTGGCCGCGCGTGCCCGGGGAACGTTCACCCGGGCACGCGAGGTCGCGTGCCTAGCCGAGCAGGTCGGCGAGGGGGTTCTCGAACGGCTCGAACGGCTGCGGGAAGGCGTCCATCGCCTCCTGTGCGACATCCGCCGTGACGAGCGCGGTCGGCGACTCGACGTTCTCGGGCAGCGTCTCGCCGGCGGCGACCACCTCGCAGGCCTGGACGCCCAGGGAACCGATCGCGTACGGGTACTGCGCGACGGTGGCACTGAGACCGCCGTCGGCGACCGACTGCAGGGCGTCCTGGTTGCCGTCCACGCTCACGACGACGATCTCCCCGGTGCGTCCGGCGTTCTCGACCGCCTTCACGATTCCGAGGCCCATGTCGTCGTTGGCGGCGAAGAACGCGGCGACGTCCGGGTTCGCAGCGAGGATGTCGGTGGCCTTCGTGAGCGCGACCTCGCGCTTCCAGTCGGCGGCCTCCTCCTGCACGATGTCGACGCTGCCGTCGACCGCGGCCCGGAAGCCGTCGACGCGCGCGGCGCTCGTCACGTCGCCCGCGATGCCGCCGATCACGGCGACCTCGGACCCGGCCGGGATCGACTCGAGGATGAAGTCGCCCGCCTTGCCACCGGCCGCCTCGTTGTCGGTGCCGATGTACGTGGCGACGTCGATGCCGGCTGCCTCCGCGGCATCCGCGTCGATCGGGTTGTCGATGTTGACGACGGTCTTGCCCGCCGCGGCGACGGGGGCGAGCGCCTGGACGAGGTTGGTGCCGCTGATCGGGTTGACCACGAAGCATCCGTAGTCCTGGCCGGCGAGGGTGGTGAGCTTGTCGGCCTGGCCTGTGGTGTCGCCGATGTCGGCGGCGGCCTGAACCGTGACGTCGACGCCGTCTGCCTCGGCCGTGTCGTTGATGCCGTCTTCCATGGCCTGGAAGAAGGGGTTGTCGAGTCCCTTGATGATCGCGGCCACCTTGTCGGATCCGCCGCCTTCGGACGAAACCGACCCGGCCGATCCCGTGGAACAGCCGGCGAGCACGAGCGCGAGTGCGGCGACCGGGGCGGCGACCAGAACCGCGCGGGCCTTCGAAGCATCTTTGCTGAACATTTCGATCCTTGGTGTCATGGGCACCACTGCGTGCCGTCGATTTGAAACTACGCATTCTTTTGTGTTTTGTCAACGCAAAAGTACTTGAGTTTCGATCTAGGATCAGAGATAAGCTATCGGTGGGACGAAGGAGACCGCGTGACCGCACTTGAAGGCAGCACCCATGTCAGCGACGTGCTCGCGCTCATCCGCGACCATGGCGAGCTGACCCGTACCGAGGTGATCGAGCTCTCCGGCCTCTCGCGGTCGACGATCAACCAGCGCCTCGCCACCCTCAGCGCAGCGGGACTGCTCACGGCCGTCGGCGGCGGCGAGTCCACCGGCGGGCGCCCATCGACGCGCTTCGCGTTCAACGCGCAACGGGCCGTGGTGCTCGCGGCCGACATCGGCGCGACCGGCTTCACGGCCGCGGCGTGCGACCTCGACGGCCGACCCCTCGCGCACCTCTCGCACACCATCGACGTGTGGAGCGGGCCCGACGCCGTGCTCACCGCCGTGACCGAGGCATTCGGGCGCCTCGAGTTCGGCGACGCCGAGGTGTGGGGGGTCGCGATCGGGGTCCCCGGGCCCGTCGAGTACGCCGCACGTCGCGTCGTGAATCCCCCGATCATGACGGGCTGGGACCGCTTCGACATCGCCTCCTGGTTCACCGACCGCTACGACGCCCTCGTCACCGTCGAGAACGACGCGAACGCCCGCGCGGTGGCCGAGGCGCGACTCCACCAGGTCGACAACGTCATCAGCCTCAAGCTCGGCACCGGTATCGGCGCCGGCCTCGTCTTCAACGGCCAGATCGTCCGCGGCGACAAGGGCGCGGCCGGCGACATCGGCCACACACGCGCCTCGATCACCGACGCCGAGCCGCGACTCTGCCGCTGCGGCAACCTCGACTGCGTCGAGGCCTACGCCGGCGGTTGGGCACTGCAGCGCGACCTCGAGGCCGCAGGACTTCCGGTGACCTCCACCGCCGATGTCGTCTCACTCGTGCAGCGGGGAGACATGGAGGCCGTCCGGCGCGTCCGTGCTGCGGGGCGTGTCATCGGCGATGCCATCGCGACCCTCGTCAGCGTGCTGAACCCGCGCACGATCGCGCTCTCCGGCCAGCTCGCCGAGTGCGACGAGGTGCTGATGAGCGGCATCCGCGAGCGCGTGCACCAGCACACGGTTCCCCTCGTGACGAGCGATCTGACGATCACGAAGTCGACCCTCGGCGAGCTCGCCGGGGTGACCGGGCTCGCGCTGCTCACGATCGACGCCCTGTTCCAGCCGGTGTCGATGGAGCGGATGCTGCGGGGGCACGCGTAGCTCCCCTGCCGCCTCCGCCGCGGGACCGGGTCGCCGCGCTCAGCCGTCCCCGGCAGACAGGCCGCCGCGCTGTGATGAGTTCGCAGGATGAGCCGCGTCATGCACCTCCTCCGAGGGCGATGGCGCGGCTCATCCTGCATACCCGCCTCCGCGAGGCCGTCAGCCCGTCGCTCGCGGGCCGTCGGCGCGAGCACCCCGAGCGGATGCCGCGGCATCCGCCCGCGCCCCCATCGGCGTGTGGTCGGCAGACCGCAGCCACTCGTCGAACGTGATCTCCGCGTGGTCGGCGTCGGCGCCGCCGCGCAGCGCGCCCGACGCCGACGCACGGCCGTAGGGCCCGGGCAGCGGGAACTC
>NZ_SDPL01000808.1 GCF_004135055.1 Agromyces binzhouensis
CGGGGCGTCCCGGCGTGCAGTTCGCCCGCGACCTCGCAGCGGCCGACGGGGCGCGCGCGGCCGCCGCGCTCCGGGCGCCCCGGTTCCGGCTCGACGCCGACTCGGTCGAGGTGACGGCGTCGACGGATGCCACGGGCGGAACGATCACGTTCGAGGTCGTCGACGACGAGGCCCGCGTGGCCGTCTCATCCCGGCTCGAGCTCACGCCCG
This sequence comes from Agromyces binzhouensis, assembly GCF_004135055.1. GTDB lineage: Bacteria > Actinomycetota > Actinomycetes > Actinomycetales > Microbacteriaceae > Agromyces > Agromyces binzhouensis. The sequence continues at coordinate 211 of NZ_SDPL01000808.1, forward strand.
AGGGCGTGCTGCGGATCCGGCATCGCGTGGCCAATCGCGGGGAGGGCCGGCTCGCCGTCGGACGACTCGCCACGATCCTGCCGGTGCCCGCCAGGGCGAGCGAGCTGCTCGACTTCAGCGGACTCTGGGCGCGGGAGCGGCGACCGATCCGCCGACCCCTCGAGCACGGGGTGCATGCGCGCGAGTCCCGTCACGGTCGCGGCGGGCACGACGACGCGTTCCTGCTCGTCGCCGGCACCCCCGGCTTCGGGTTCGGGCACGGCGAGGTGTGGGCGACGCACGTCGCATGGTCGGGCGACACCGAGGCGTGGGGGGAGCGCAGCGCGCTCGGGCCGGCGACCCTCGGCGGCGGCGAGCTGCTCGCCCGGGGCG
>NZ_SDPL01000809.1 GCF_004135055.1 Agromyces binzhouensis
CGACCGGTTGCGCGGCGACGCCGCGGCGACGCTCACCCGCCTCGACGAGCTCGGCGTGCGCCACACGATGATGCTCACCGGCGACGCGCAGGCGACCGCCGACCACATCGCCGCCGAGCTCGGCATCGAGCACGTGCGCGCCGAGTGCCTGCCGGCCGACAAGGTCGCCGAGGTCGCCGGCATCGCCGAGCGCCCGGTGATCATGGTCGGCGACGGCGTGAACGACGCGCCGGTGCTCGCCGCCGCCGACGTCGGCATCGCGATGGGCGCGCGCGGCGCGACGGCGGCGAGCGAGTCCGCGAGCGCCGTGATCCTGGTCGACGACATCTCGCGCACCGCGAAGGCCGTCGAGATCGGGCGCGACACGGTCCGGATCGCGCTCCAGAGCATCTGGATCGGCATCGCGGTGAGCATCGCGCTCATGCTCGTCGCGACGTTCGGGTTCATCCCCGCGACGGTCGGTGCGCTCCTCCAGGAGGTCGTCGACCTCATCACGATCCTCGCCGCACTCCGCGCGATCGGGGGCCGGCGGGATGCGCGCGCCGCCGCGGGCGAGCGCTCGGCGCGCGCCGAGACGGGC
>NZ_SDPL01000810.1 GCF_004135055.1 Agromyces binzhouensis
GCGCGCGGCCGAGGCGCGCAAGGCCGCGGCATCGGCTCGCGAGCGGGTGGCCGCTTCGGTCACGACGGAGACGACCGAGGCCGAGCCCCGGCAGCGACGCTCGACCCCGGAACCCGCCGCCCCGACGGACGTCGTCGCCGAGCCGATCGCCGACGAGACCCCTGTGGAGTCCCCCGCGGAGTCGACGCCCGTCGAGGCGCCGGCCGAGCGCGACGACGCGGTCGCCCCGACCGCAGACGAGTCCGCGGACGTCGTGCGTGCGGCCGAGGTGACCCGGACCTGGCATCCGGGTGGACCCGACGAGACTCCGGCGGCGACCGACGAACCCGGCGACGCGGACTCCTCCGTCGAGGTGGTCCCCGACGACGCCGGTGACCTCGACGCGGACCCGGCGGTCGAGGCCGACGCCGACGCCGCCGTCGTCGGCACGGACCTGACCGGCGACGCCATCCTGCTGGTCGGTGACGACTCCACCACCGCGGCCGAAGGGCCTGCCGAGGCCGCCGAGCCCGCCACGGACGCAGAGCTCGCCGAGCCTGCCGACGCGCCCGAGCCGGCGCCCGTCGGCGACGACCACGAG
>NZ_SDPL01000811.1 GCF_004135055.1 Agromyces binzhouensis
CGGGTGCGCCTGCACGTCGGCCCCGACGGCGCCGTGGGACCGTACGCGGCGCGCAGCCATCGGATCGTGCCGGTCGCCTCGCTGCCGCTCGCGGTCGCGGAGATCGAGTCGATCGCGCCGCTCGCCACCGACCGCCGCACGGCCCACGCCGCCGACGGAGCCACGGCGATCGACCTCGTCGCCCCGTCCTCGGGCGCCGCGGAACTCGTGATCCGCACCGCGGGAGATCGACGCCCCGAGCATCCGCCGACGATCGTCGAGCGCGTGGGCGAGCGCAGCTTCACGCTCGACCGCGGCGGCTTCTGGCAGGTCCACCGGGGTGCGGCCGCGACGCTGACGCGTGCCGTGCAGGAGGCCGTCGACCCCGCCCGGTTCGACCCGGACGCGGAGAACCAGGACCTGTACGGCGGCGTGGGCCTGCTCGCCGCCGCCGTGGGCGACCGGTTCGGCCCGACGACGCGGATCACGACTGTGGAGGCCGACGCGCGCGCGACCGAGCACGCGGGTGCGAACCTCGCCGACTGGATCGGCGCGCGCGCCGTCTCGGACCGCGTCGACCGCCACCTCGACCGCCTGGCC
>NZ_SDPL01000812.1 GCF_004135055.1 Agromyces binzhouensis
TACCGGGGGCCGCCGCCGACTCGCCGACGACCGGAAGCTCGACGGGCGCGCCCGCGACGTCCGCCGCCCGCACCGCCAGGCCGTCCATCTGCGCGTTCCGGAAGGGCGGCAGGTCGATCGGCGACTCGACGGGCGAAGCCGTGATGCGCCCGAGCGCGTCGCCCACCGCGACCCGCTCCGTCGGCCGGGCGCCGAGCGGGGCGAGCAGGGACCGCACGAACCGGGCGTGCTCGTCGAACGGGATGCGCGTCATCAGTACCTCGCCAGCTCGGGGTCGACGGTGAGCGACCATGCGTCGATGCCGCCGGTCAGGTTGCGCACCTCGGCGAACCCCGCGGCGATGAGGTGCTCGGCGGCGAGCCGCGAGCGCACGCCGAGGTGGCAGTACACGACGACGGATGCCGCGGGGTCGAGCTCCCTCGTGCGGGCGCCGAGCTCGTGCAACGGGATCAGGATCGAGCCGGCGATCGCGACCAGGTCGGCCTCCCACGGTTCGCGCACGTCGAGCAGCAGCGGGGGCGCGCCCGAGGCGAGCTCCGCGGCGAGCGCGGCCGCGTCGACCTCGCCGGGCGCGGTGGG
>NZ_SDPL01000813.1 GCF_004135055.1 Agromyces binzhouensis
CGCCGGTGACCGGCGGGGCGCCCTCGCGACGTCCGATTCTACGGATGCCGCTACTCGCGGATCGCCGCCCCGGTCCGCTCCGCCGCGAGCGCGGCTCCCGCGAGCTTGGCGTCGCTCGCCTCGGCCGCGGTGAGCGTGCGGTCCCCGGCGCGGAAGCGCAGCGCGAACGTCAGGCTCTTCGACCCCTCGGGCAGCCCCTGCCCGCGGTAGTCGTCGACGAGCTGGAGCTGCTCGAGGAGCTCCCCAGCGCCCTCGCGCACGGCTGCTGCGACGCGGGCGGCGGGCACGTCGGCTCGGACGACCAGCGACAGGTCCTGCGTGGCCGCGGGAAGCGTGCCGATGGGCCGCGCCTCGACCGAGTCGCTCGCCAGCGCGATGATCGCGTCGAGGTCGACCTCGGCGACGGCGACCACGCGAGGCAGGTCGGCCTCGGCGGTGAGCGTCGGGTGCAGTTCGCCCGCGTAGCCGACGAGCTGCCCGCCGACGCGGACCTCGGCGGTCCGACCGGGGTGCATCGCCTGGTGCGCGCCCTGCGCGAACTCGACCTCCGCGCCCACGGCGTGCGCGATGCGGCG
>NZ_SDPL01000814.1 GCF_004135055.1 Agromyces binzhouensis
CGCCGCGCCCGGCGCCGCCGCGGAGGTGCTCGCCGAGCTCCGCCCCGACGCCCTCGTGCACCTCGCGGGCATCGCCGTGCCGTTCAGCGCGCCGGAGCGCGACATCCTGATCACGAACACCGCGCTCGCCCACGACGTGCTCGGCGCAGCGGCATCCGCCGGCGTCGGCCGGGTGCTCGCCGCGTCGAGCCCGACGCCCGTCGGCTACTCCTCGCCTGCGTGGCGGGCCGACGCGGTGCCGATCGACGAGACGCATCCGCTCGCACCGGCGAACGCTTACGCGCTCTCGAAGGTCGTGATCGAGGAGGCGGTGCGCATGTTCGCGCGCACCGCTCCGGGCGCCTTCGGGTTCTTCCGCCCCTGCTACGTCATCTCGCCCGAGGAGTGGGCGGGCGCGCCCACCCAGCAGGGGCACACCGTCGCCGCACGGCTCGCCGACCCCGCCCTCGCGGCGGTGAGCCTGTTCAACTACGTCGACGCGCGCGACGTCGCCGGGTTCGTCGGCGCGTGGCTCGCCGCCCCCGGCGGCGCGATCGACGGCGAGGGTTTCTTCGTCGGCGCGGCCGACGCG
>NZ_SDPL01000815.1 GCF_004135055.1 Agromyces binzhouensis
TCCGGCGCCGAGTCGGGCGGCGAGCGCGTCGCCCGCGACGACCTCCTCGAGCGGTCCGCGCCGATGCGCGGCCGGGTCGAGCGGGTCGGCGCCGAACGGGAGGTATCCGATCTCGCCCGCCGCGTTGCCGGCGCCCGGCACGAGGGCGCGGTCGAGCACGAGCCCCATCCCGATGCCCGTGCCGATGGAGATGAACGCGAAGTCGTCGTGGTGGACGCCGACGCCGGCGGCGAGTTCGCCGAGCGCTGCCACGTTGGCGTCGTTCTCGAGCACGACGGCGCAGCCGAGTGCGAGTCGCAGTTCGTCCGCGAGGCTGAACGAGGCGAGATCGCCGAGGTTGGGTGCGAGGTCGAACCCGCCGTGCGGGTGGGCGGGGACCCCTGCACCCCCCACGCCGATCGCCCGCACCGCGTCGACCGGCGACGACACGGCGGCGGAGAGTCCCTCCACGAGTCCGACGATCTGGCCGACGAGCGCTCGCCCGCCTCCGGCTTCGGTCGCCTCCTCGGCCTCGACCAGCGCGGCGCGCGCCCGCGGCCCGTCGCTCGCGTCGAGGGCGGCGATG
>NZ_SDPL01000816.1 GCF_004135055.1 Agromyces binzhouensis
CGGCGTCGGCGCCCGATCCGAGGGCGTCCGCGGAGCCGCCGGCCGCCGCATCCGTCGTCGCATCGACCGCGCCTGGCGCGGTCACCGGCACGATCGCCAACGGACGCGTCGCCTCGAGCGACGCCTTCTTCGCCGCGGCGACCTCGGCGATCGGGTCGCGACCGTCGAGCGGGCGCACGAAGATGAGCGCACCCTCGAGCTCGCGCAGCTCGTGCTCGCCGATCTCGAGCAGGGATCGCGTTCCGCTCTTGCGTCGCTGCTCGAACGAGAGCTCGTCGACCTCGATGAAGTGCGAGCCGTCGCGCGAGCTGAAGTAGCGGCGGCTGGAGCCATCGGTGATCGCGACGATCACGGCCTCGTAGTCGCCGCTGGGCTGCAGCGAACTCAGGAAGTACCGGCGCCGATCGGGATCCGCGTGCTCGTCGGAGTCGAGCACGACCGTCGCGGCGCGGCGCCGTGGACGGCGTCCCGGGCTCGCGCTCGCACGCATGGCCCAGCGATCCCGCTCGAGCACGCCCACCTCGTCGGACGCGCCCCCGTCGCGCGACCGTCGGCCGCGCTG
>NZ_SDPL01000082.1 GCF_004135055.1 Agromyces binzhouensis
CCTCGCCGAGCCAGCGGCCGAGCTGCCGCAGCGCGGCGACCGCGCCCGGGTCCTCGGCGGCGATCAGCCCGCCGACGATCGTCCCGTCGAGCGCGCCGTGCTCCTCCCGCGCCCGCGCGAGGCTCTGCCCGATCCCGCCCGCATCGGCGATCTCGTTCGCCATGCGCATGAGGGCACGACCGGACCCGTACTGCTCGAGGCATCCGTGCTGCCCGCAGCCGCAGGCCACGCCGTTCGGCACGAGCCGGATGTGGCCGAGCTCGGCGCCCGCGCCGAACCCGCCGCGGAAGAGGCGGTCGCCCGCGACGATGGCGCCGCCGACGCCGGTGCCGATCGTGAGCATGACCATGTCGCTGACCATGCGCCCGGCGCCGAACCGGAACTCCGCCCAGCCGGCGGCGTTCGCGTCGTTCTCGACCACGACGCTGCCGCCGACGCGCGCTTCGAGCTTCTCGCGGAACGGCTCGTTGCGCCAGTCGATGTTCGGCGCGTAGTACACGGTCGACTGTGCGGCGTCGATGAATCCGGCCGCTGCGACGCCGACCGCGGCGACGGGCTCACCCGCTTCGAGCTCGCGGATCATCGCGACGACCGCGTCCTCCAGCGCCGCGGTGTCGACGGGTGTCGGGACCCGTGCGGAGCGGACGATGCCGCCGAGCTCGTCGACCACTGCGCCGGCGATCTTCGTGCCGCCGATGTCGATGCCGATCGCGTGCACGTCGAACGCCTTTCGCCGGGGATGCGTGGGTGTGGAGCGGCCGGGCTGCTCCGCGCCGCACCGACTAGAGTGTAGTCAACCCACTGCCGTGGTCGTGCGACCCCGAACCCGTGCGACCCTCCCGGTGCCGAAGGAGCTACCGTGATCGAATTCACCACCGCGCCACTGGTCCCCGCCGACCCAGACGCGAACACCACAGACCTCTTGGTCGACCGGGTCAAGGCCACGCCCGACTCGGTGCTGTTCTCGCTGCCCACCGCCGATGGCGGTTGGAGCCCCGTCACGACGCGCGAGTTCCACGAGCAGGTCGTGCGCCTCGCGAAGGGCCTCGTCGCGGCCGGCATCCAGCCCGGCGACAAGATCGGGCTCATGAGCAAGACCCGGTACGAGTGGACGCTCATCGACTTCGCCGCGTGGTTCGCGGGTGCGATCCTCGTCCCGGTCTACGAGACGAGCTCGCCTGCCCAGGTCCGCTGGAACCTGGGCGACTCCGGTGCCGTCGCGATGATCCTCGAGACGGCCGATCACTTCGCCCGGTTCGACGAGGTGCACCCCGACCTGCCGGCCATCCGCAGCGTCTGGCAGATCGACCTCGGCGACCTCGACAAGCTCGCCGCGTCGGGCTCCGACGTCGCCGACGACGAGATCGAGCGACGTCGCAACCTCGCCGTCGGATCCGACATCGCCACGCTCATCTACACCTCCGGCTCGACCGGCAAGCCGAAGGGCTGCGTGCTCACGCACGCGAACTTCGTGGAACTGTGCCGCAACTCGGCGGTCGCGCTCGAGGAGGTGGTGCTCGACCCGAACGGCGCATCGACGCTCCTGTTCATCACGACGGCGCACATCTTCGCGCGGTTCATCTCGGTGCTCTGCGTGCACGCGGGCGTGCGGGTCGGACACCAGCCCGACACCAAGCAGCTCCTGCCGTCGCTCGGCAGCTTCAAGCCGACCTTCCTCCTCGCGGTGCCGCGCGTGTTCGAGAAGGTCTACAACGTGTCGGAGCAGAAGGCCGAGGCCGGCGGCAAGGGCAAGATCTTCCACGCCGCGGCCGAGACCGCCGTCGCGTACTCGACGGCGCAGGAGGCCGGCGGGAAGATCCCGCTCGGCCTGAGGCTCAAGTTCGCGCTGTTCGATCGCCTCGTGTACTCCAAGCTCCGCGCGGCGATGGGCGGCAACGTCAAGTACGCCGTCTCGGGCTCCGCACCGCTCGGCCCTCGACTCGGCCACTTCTACCACGCGCTCGGCATCACGATCCTCGAGGGCTACGGCCTCACCGAGACGACCGCGCCGGCGACCGTGAACCTGGCCCACAGGTCCAAGATCGGCACCGTCGGCCCGGCGCTCCCGGGCGTCTCGGTGCGGCTCGCAGACGACGGCGAGATCCAGGTCAAGGGCATCAACGTCTTCAAGGAGTACTGGAAGAACCCCGAGGCAACGGCGGCGACCTTCGACGGCGAGTGGTTCAAGACCGGCGACATCGGCGCGTTCGACTCCGACGGCTTCCTCACGATCACCGGACGGAAGAAGGAGATCATCGTCACGGCCGGCGGCAAGAACGTCGCCCCCGCCGCGCTCGAGGACCCGATCCGTGCGAACCCGCTCGTCGGGCAGGTCGTCGTCGTCGGCGACCAGAAGCCGTTCATCTCGGCGCTCATCACGCTCGACCCCGAGATGCTTCCGGTGTGGCTGAACAACCACGGCGAGGACGCCGGGATGAGCGTCGACGAGGCGGCGAAGAGCCCCGTGGTCCTCGCCGAGGTGCAGCGTGCGATCGACGCCGCGAACGAGAACGTCTCGCGCGCCGAGTCCATCCGGAAGTTCGTCATCCTCCCGATCGAGTTCACGGAGGACAGCGGCCACCTCACGCCGAAGATGAGCATCAAGCGCAACGTCATCCTCGACGACTTCTCATCCGAGATCGAAGGCCTCTACTCGGGCGCACCGGCGACCGAGGGCCACTCGATCATCAGCTGAGACGGTCGACGGACGACGGATGCCCCGCGGCGCGCGCCGCGGGGCATCCGTCGTCTGCGCGCCGCGCCGCCACGGCACGCCCGAACGCGAGGGCGCGAGAGCCGGTCAGAACCAGTCGGATTCGCGCACGGCGCGCATCGCCGCACGCCGCTCGTCCTTCTCGAGGCGATCGAGGTAGAGCACGCCGTCGAGGTGGTCGGTCTCGTGCTGCAGTGCCTGTGCCATGAGCCCCTCGCCGGCGAGCTCGATCTCGTTTCCGTCGAGGTCGATCCCGCGCACGCGGGCGAACGGATGCCGCGGCGTCTTGTGCCAGAGCCCCGGAACCGACAGGCACCCCTCATCGACGAGCTCGGGGTCCCCGGTGACCTCGATGAGCACCGGGTTGATGATGTAGCCCACCTCGCCGTCCACGTTGTAGCTGAACACGCGGAGGTTCACGCCGATCTGGGGCGCGGCGACACCTGCGCGCCCTGGGAGGCGCACGCTGTCGACGAGATCCTCGACGAGCGAACGGACGCGGTCGTCGACGAGGTCGACGGGGCTCGAGACGGTCTTCAGGACAGGGTCGCCGAACAGGCGAATGGGACGTTCCGGCAATGGTGCTCCGTGTTCAGTGCCCGCGTTCGACGGGCAGGCCTTCCACCACGAGGGCGGCGAGTTCGCGGGCCGAGTGCTGGGTCACCGGACGCAGGTCGCTCCAGTTCACCACCGACCCCGCTGCGAGCTGCGGATCGTACGGGATCCGCACGATCTCGCGCACGCGAGACTGGAAGTGGGCCTCGATCTCGTCGACCTTGACGAGATGCGTGCCCTGCGTGGCCAGGTTGATCGCGACGACGGCGTTGCGGACCAGCTCGCCGTACCCGTTCGCCTCGAGCCACGTGAGGGTCTCGCTCGCGAGTCGCGCCTCGTCGACGCTGCCGCCCGAGACGATCACGATCGAGTCCGCCCGCTGCAACGTCGCCCGCATCACGGAGTGGACGATCCCGGTGCCGCAGTCGGTCAGCACGAGCGAGTAGTAGCGCGCCGCGAGCCCGGCGACCACGTTGTAGTCGTTGTCGTCGAACGCCTCGGACAACGACGGGTCGGTGTCGGACGCGAGGATGTCGAGGCGCGTCTCGTCGCGCGAGACGAACCGCGAGAAGTCCGTGTACCCGCCGATCGACGACGCCTTCGCGACCACGTCACGCACCGTCTCACGTGTCTGCCGGTCGACGCGTTCGGCGAGCGTGCCCCGATCGGGATTGGCATCGATCGCGATGATCCGGTCGTCGCGCGCGTCGGCCAGGGCCATTCCGAGCAGGGTGGTCACGGTCGTCTTGCCGACGCCGCCCTTGCGGGTCAGCACTGGGACGAAGCGGGCCCCGCCCTCGAACCGACGACGGATGCGCTCGCTCATCTCGCGATGGGCTCGGACCTTGGCCGAGTCCCCGAGGTTGACCAAGTGGAAGGTCGCCTCGTAGAGGAAGCGGTTCATGCCGCCCTGCGGAGCCGGTCGCGTCGTGCGATTGACATCGATCAGGCGATCCGCGGTGAGCGACTCGGCGGTCTCGGGCACCTCGGCCGGCGCGACCGCCGTCTCGCCGTCCGCCACGATCGCGACGTGGGAACCGGTGTCGGTCGTCACGCGCTCGCGCCGCAGGCGAGCGCCGTCGGCGGCGAGGAGGGCGCCGTACGGCGACGGATCCTGTCGCGCGGCGGACCGGTACCCTGCACCGGCCAGCGCGGGCACCACGTCGACGGACGTCGTCCCCGTCGTCACGGCGGTCAGGTCGCCCGGGTCGACGGCCACGTCGTCGATCGCCACGGCCACCTCGTCATCCGGCATGACCCGCGCGGGAGCCGGCGGGAGGTCGACGCGGACGTCGACGTCGTCGGCTGCGTGCGCACCGCCCGACCGCGCGCGGTCGGCGGTGGTGCGGGAAACCGGGCGGCGGCCGCCGCGGTCCGGATCGTCCTCGTGCTCTGCCACCGATTTCCCCTCCTCATCAGTGCGGAACAGTCCCGAGTCTAACCCGGGCGTACGACGACGAGCAGATCACCCGCCTCCACCTGCTGGGTCTTCGGGATGGCGACCCGCTCGAGGACACCGGCGACCGGCGACGTGATCGCGGCCTCCATCTTCATCGCCTCGATGGATGCCACGGCCTGGCCGACCTCGATCTCGGCGCCCGCCTCGACCTGCAGCGTCACCACGCCGGAGAAGGGCGCAGCGATGTGCCCGGGCTGCGAGGCATCCGCCTTCTCAGCGGCCTTGGACTCGACGGTGATGCTGCGGTCGCGGACGAAGACCGGCCGGAGCTGGCCGTTTAGGATCGTCATGACGGTGCGCATGCCCTTGTCGTCGGCCTCGCCGATCGCCTCGAGGCCCGCGTAGAGCCGGACGCCCCGGTCGATCTCGACGACGTGCTCGGACCCCGGGCGCAGTCCGTACAGGTAGTCCGCGGTGTCGACGACCGACAGGTCGCCGAACAGCTCGCGGATCTGCTCGAACTGGCGCGTCGGCGCCGGGAACAGCAACGAGTTGAGGAGCGCCTGACGCTCCACGCCGGGCTCGGCGAGCCCGCGGCGCTCGGCGTGCGTGAGCTCCGCGACTCCGACGCGAACGTCGCGACCCGCGAGCACCTTCGTGCGGAACGGCTCGGGCCATCCGCCCGGCAGGTCGCCGAGCTCGCCGGCCATGAAGCCGATCACCGAGTCGGGCACGTCGTACTTCTCGGGGTTGGCCTCGAAGTCCGCAGGATCGGCCTTGACCGCCGCGAGGTGCAGGGCCAGGTCGCCCACGACCTTGGAGGACGGCGTCACCTTCGGCACCCGCCCGAGGATCCGGTTCGCGGCGGCGTACATGTCCTCGATCAGCTCGAAGTCGTCCGCGAGGCCCAGGGCGATCGCCTGCTGCCGCAGGTTCGACAGCTGGCCGCCGGGGATCTCGTGGTGGTAGACCCGGCCCGTCGGACCGGGAAGGCCCGACTCGAACGGGCGGTAGATCCGCCGGACCGCCTCCCAGTACGGCTCGAGGTCGGAGACGGCCTCGAGCGGGATGCCCGTGTCGCGCTCGGTGTGCGCGAGGGCCGCGACCAGTGCGGAGGCCGACGGCTGGCTCGTGGTGCCCGCCATGGGCGCACTGGCGACGTCGACCGCGTCGACGCCGGCACGGCTGGCGGCGAGCAGCGTCGCGAGCTGGCCGCCCGCGGTGTCGTGCGTGTGCAGGTGCACGGGCAGGTCGAATCGCTCGCGGAGTGCCGCGACGAGCTTCTCGGCCGCGGTCGGGCGGAGCAGCCCCGCCATGTCCTTGATCGCGAGGACGTGGGCGCCGGCCGCGACGATGTCGTCGGCCAGTCGCAGGTAGTAGTCGAGCGTGTAGAGGTCTTCGTTCGGGTCGAGCAGGTCGCCGGTGTAGCAGAGCGCGACCTCCGCGATCGGGGTGCCGGCCGCGAGGACCGCGTCGATCGCCGGCCGCATCTGGGCGACGTCGTTCAGCGCGTCGAAGATGCGGAAGATGTCGACGCCGGTCGTCGCCGCCTCCTGGACGAACGCGTCCGTGACCTCCGTCGGATACGGCGTGTAGCCCACGGTGTTCCGCCCGCGCAGGAGCATCTGGATGTTGATGTTGGGCAGCGCCTCGCGGAGCGACGCGAGCCGCTCCCACGGGTCCTCGCCGAGGAAGCGCAGCGCGACGTCGTACGTGGCACCGCCCCAGGCCTCGACCGAGAGCAGTTGCGGGGTCATGCGCGAGACGTACGGTGCGACCGCGACGAGGTCCTTCGTGCGCACTCGCGTCGCGAGGAGCGACTGGTGGGCGTCGCGGAACGTGGTCTCGGTGACCGCGAGCGGCGTCTGGGCCCGGAGCGCCGCCGCGAACCCGACCGGCCCGAGCTCGAGCAGTCGCTGGCGCGACCCGGCGGGTGCGGGCGCGGTGAGGTCGATCTCGGGAAGCTTCTCGGCGGGTGCCACGGTCGTCGGCGCCGGACCGTTCGGCTGGTTCACGGTGACGTCGGCCAGCCAGTTCAGGATCTTGGTTCCGCGGTCCTTCGAGACGCGGCCTCGGACCAGCTGCGGCCGCTCGTCGATGAACGACGTGCTGAGGTCGCCGACCATGAACTGCGGGTCGTCCATGACCGCCTGGAGGAACGGGATGTTCGTGGACACTCCCCGGATGCGGAACTCGGCGAGGGCGCGCTTCGTGCGCGTGACCGCCTGCTGGTAGTCGCGCCCGCGGCAGATGAGCTTCGCCAGCATCGAATCGAAGTGGGGGCTGATCTGCGCGCCCGGGTTGACCGTGCCGCCGTCGAGCCGGATGCCCGCGCCGCCGGGCGAGCGGTAGGTGGTGATCTTCCCCGTGTCGGGGCGGAAGTTGGCGGTCGGGTCCTCAGTGGTGATGCGGCACTGCAGCGCCGCGCCGCGCAGGTGGATGCGGTCCTGCGTCAGGCCGAGGTCTTCCAGGCTCTCCCCCGCGGCGATGCGCATCTGCGCGACCACGAGGTCGACGTCCGTGACCTCCTCGGTCACGGTGTGCTCGACCTGGATGCGGGGGTTCATCTCGATGAAGACGTGCTCGCCGGCGCGCTCGCCCGCGGTGTCGAGGAGGAACTCGACCGTGCCGGCGTTGGCGTACCCGATGGACTTCGCGAACGCGACCGCGTCCCGGTAGAGCGCCTGGCGGACGTCGTCGGAGAGGTTCGGCGCCGGAGCGATCTCGACGACCTTCTGGTGGCGCCGCTGGACCGAGCAGTCGCGCTCGAAGAGGTGGACGGTCTCGCCCGTGCCGTCCGCCAGCACCTGCACCTCGATGTGCCGCGGCCGCAGGACGGCCTGCTCGAGGAACATCGTCGGGTCGCCGAACGCGCTGTCGGCCTCGCGCATCGCCTCCTCGAGGGAGCGGCGCAGGTCCTCCCTGCGGTCGACGCGGCGCATGCCGCGGCCGCCGCCGCCCGCGACGGCCTTGGCGAAGATCGGGAACCCGATCTCGTCGGCCTGGGCGAGGAGCGCCTCGACGTCGGTCGAGGGCTCGGTCGACTTCAGCACGGGCACGCCTGCGGCGATCGCCTGCTGCTTCGCGGTGACCTTGTTGCCCGCCATCTCGAGCACCCGCGTCGGCGGGCCGATGAAGGTGATGCCGGCGTCTGCCGCGGCCTGGGCCAGCTCGGGGTTCTCGGAGAGGAAGCCGTAGCCCGGGTAGATCGCGTCCGCACCCGATTCCCTCGCGACGCGGATGATCTCCGACACGTCGAGGTACGCGCGCACCGGATGTCCCTGCTCGCCGATCTGGTACGCCTCGTCCGCCTTCAGCCGGTGGAGCGAGTTGCGGTCCTCGTAGGGGAAGACCGCGACGGTCTTCGCACCGAGCTCGACGGCGGCTCGGAACGCGCGAATGGCGATCTCACCGCGATTGGCGACCAGGATCTTCGAGAACATGCAGGCCTTTCCGATGGGGGTCTTCCGCACAGCGAACATTTAGGTATCGCTCTGCGAGTAACGGTAACGTATTCGCTCGTGCACGTTCTCTCGGTCAGTTCCCTGAAGGGCGGGGTCGGAAAGACCACCGTCACCCTCGGGCTGGCGTCGGCTGCCTTCGCGCGAGGCGTGCGAACTCTGGTGGTCGACCTGGACCCGCAGTCCGACGTCTCCACCGGCATGGACATCCAGGTGTCGGGCCATCTCAACGTCGCCGACGTCCTCGCATCGCCGAAGGAGAAGATCGTCCGATCGGCGATCGCTCCCAGCGGATGGACGAGGTCGAACCCGCAGTCGACCATCGACGTCATGATCGGGAGCCCGTCCGCCATCAACTACGACGGCCCGCACCCGTCGATCCGCGACATCTGGAAGCTCGAGGAGGCGCTCGCCAACGTCGAGTCCGACTACGAGCTGGTCCTCATCGACTGCGCTCCCTCGTTGAACGCCCTGACGCGCACCGCGTGGGCCGCGAGCGACCGCGTCGCGGTCGTGACCGAGCCCGGCCTGTTCTCCGTCGCGGCCGCCGACCGTGCGCTCCGAGCGATCGAGGAGATCCGACGTGGACTCTCGCCGCGCCTGCAGCCGCTCGGCATCATCGTGAACCGTGCACGCGTCCAGTCGCTCGAGCACCAGTTCCGCATCAAGGAACTGCGCGACATGTTCGGCCCGCTCGTGCTCAGCCCGCAGCTTCCGGAGCGCACGTCCCTCCAGCAGGCGCAGGGTGCGGCGAAGCCGCTCCACATGTGGCCGGGCGAGAGCGCCGAGGAGATGTCGAACCACTTCGACCAGCTGCTCGAGCGCGTGCTGCGCGCCGCGCGGATCGGCGACTACGGCCAGGCGGGCGCCCCGCACATGGAGCTCGACGCGCCGAAGCGCTGATCGACGCCGACGTCACACGGCGTCATCCGACGTCTGCACGCCGTCCTTGCGGCGCGCTCGCGTCGCTCATCGGTCGGGTACGACCCGGTGCGTGGTCAGGAGATCCTGCGTGATGCGCGGGCGCGCCGCGCGGCCAGCTCGTCGACGTGATCGACCGGTTGCGTGTCGAGTTCGACGAGCGTGGACTCGACCTCACGGAGGACCTTGCCCACGGCGATGCCGAAGACGCCCTGCCCACGGTTCACGAGGTCGATGACCTCGTCGTCGGAGGTGCACAGGTACACGCTCGCGCCGTCGCTCATGAGCGTCGTCTGGGCGAGGTCGTCGATTCCCGCCTCGCGGAGCTGGGTCACGGCGACGCGGATCTGCTGGAGGGAGATGCCCGTGTCGAGCAGCCGCTTGACGAGCTTCAGGACGAGGATGTCGCGGAATCCGTACAGCCGCTGCGAGCCGGAGCCCGCAGCGCCGCGGACGGTGGGCTCCACGAGCTGGGTGCGGGCCCAGTAGTCGAGCTGGCGGTAGCTGATGCCTGCGGCCCGAGCGGCGACCGCGCCGCGGTATCCGCTGCCGTCGTCGTGCTCCGGCAGGCCGTCGGTGAAGAGCAGTCCGAGGTCGTAGCGTGATCGTTCGCTCCGATCGAGCTCGCTCATCCGTCGCCCCTCTACTCTCGTCGTCGCCGAAGCGGCGCGCACCCAACGCTACCCACGCCGACCAGCGGAGTCGAGGACATCGGGCCGAACGTCACGGCGTGTCGCCGAGTCAGTGCGTGCGACGGTCGAGGACGTCGCGGAGCACCGCGGCGTGCACGACCGCGAGCCGGTCGGCGAGCTCCCGGGCGCGTTCCGCGCTCCGCGCACGGCCGGCGGGGTCGGGGCGACGCTCGGGGGCGATCGCCTGCTCGACGA
>NZ_SDPL01000817.1 GCF_004135055.1 Agromyces binzhouensis
GCCGGGGCGACGCGGAGTCGGGCTCCGAGCTCGACGAGGCCGAACTCGAGGCGGCCGAGGCCGCCGCGGATGAGGCGAAGGCGACCCAACCCCTCACCGGCGAGCTCTCGACGGCCGACCTGGCCGCGGCGGACGACGACGCTCCCGGCGCGAGCCCGGAGCCCGGAGCCGCGGAAGAGCGGTAGGCGCTCAACCGGCGTCGTCGCGCGAGCGCGCGATCACCGCGGCGGCCGCGCCCACGGCGATCGGCAGGCCGATCAGGGCTGCGACGAAGGCGGTCGTCGCGGCCGGACTCAGCAGGTACGGCAGCAGCTCGTACAACTCGAGCATGCCCTCCTCCTCGGGCGTGGGCATGCGGTCGCTCAGCCCGGCCCAGAACCGTTCGGCCTCCGCACGCCAGGACACGAGCCACCAGATCCCCGCGCCGCCGGCGACGGCGAGCGCGGCCAGCGCGAGGACCGATCGGTCGAGCAGCGAGCGGATCATGGGCGACTCCCGGGCGCGGGGCGTCCGCCGCCGGCGCCGGGGAACGCCCGCCGCAGGCCATCGGCGACGGTCAG
>NZ_SDPL01000818.1 GCF_004135055.1 Agromyces binzhouensis
TCGAGCGCCGTCGCGACGGCGCCGCCGTGCCGGGCCAGCACGCGACCGGCAGGGGTGAGGCGGATGCCCCGGCCGGTCCGTTCCACGAGTGCGACGCCCGCACGCGCCTCGGCCCGTCGCACCTGCTGGCTGAGTGCCGGCTGGCTGTAGCCCAGGGCGTTCGCGGCCGCGGTGATCGACCCGCGCTCGGCGATCTCGCGGAGCACGAGCAGGCTGGTGGCGTCGAGGTCGGCGAGACCGGTCGTTTCGGCGGATGAGGCGGACGAGGCGGACGAGGCGGACGAGGCGGACGAGGCATCCATGCCCCGATCATAAGCCCGCCTTATGCGATGGATCGCAGACCTGCTCTCGACGGATCGGATGGCGCGGCGCACGCTGGAGGCATGACCGCGACGACCATCTCCTCGACCGGCTCCGGCACCACGAGCGCCGACCTGCCCGACCCGCGCTTCGCCGCCGGGCGCAGCTACCTCGCGGCATGCACGCTCGGCATCCCCGCCGCACCCACGGTCGCGGCGGTCGCCCGCGACCTCGAGCGCTGGCGCGACGGTCGCGCCTC
>NZ_SDPL01000819.1 GCF_004135055.1 Agromyces binzhouensis
GCGCCTGCTCGGGGTTGTCGGCGACGGAGGCGAGCGCCGACGGCGCGTACTGAGGAGTCAGGGCCTGCAGCCGAGCCGCGGCGGGGCCGATCGCCGACTCGGCGCCTCGGATCGCCTCCTCCACCCGCGCGAGCGCCTGCGGCGCGTTCTGCTCCAGCGCGCGCAGGGCGTCGAAGCGCTCGGCCTGCGCGTCGAGCACCTCCTCCGCCTCCGCGGTGAGGCGGAGGATGCCGTCGTACCACTCGCGCTGCTGGCCCTCGGTGTCGGGTTCGTGGTCGTCGAGTCGCTGCTGCAGGCCGAAGGCCCCGCGCACCTTCGCGGTCGCCGCAGCGAGCGCGGCGCGGAACTCGGCCGTCGCCTCGTCGCCGAAGGACGCGACGGCGAAGCCCAGCTCCTCCTCGCTGGTCTTCAGCGCGTCGTCCGCGTCGATGAGCGCTCCGCCGGCCTGCCGGCGGAGTTCCTCGATCGGGACCGCGGCCGGTCCGGCCGGGACCGCCGTGGGGCGCCGAGCCCGCCGCCGGGCGAGCACGACGACCACGACGACCACGACGGGCC
>NZ_SDPL01000820.1 GCF_004135055.1 Agromyces binzhouensis
GCGCGTGCGCGACGCGCTGGCCGGGGCATCCGTCGCCGACGTCTCGATCGGGTTCCTCTCGGCCGCAGAACCGCGGCTGCCCGACGCGATCGCCGCAGCCCGGGCCGCTCGCGGGATCGGTTCGCGGGTCGCCGCCGCCAGCTACCTGCTCGCGCCCGGGTACTTCCAGGACCTCGCGGCGAGCGCCGTGCCCGACGTGCTCGCCGAGCCGCTGCTGCGTCCGGACGACGCGCCGCCCGAGCTCGTGGACGTCGTGCTCGACCGCTACGCGGCAACCGTCGCGGGCCTCGTCGGCTGACCCGCGGGCTCGCCCGCCGCACGTCATATTTCGCCGTGCGACGCCTCGTGACACGGGGTGACCGTGCGTGACGGGGCCGGGTTCCGGCATCCGCCCGTCCCCCGTACCTTCGTCGACACGTGCCCCGAACGGGGTGCGGACGAGGAGGGGAACCGTGACGATCGAGACGACGGATGCCGCGACGCGCGCACCGCGCGCCGAGCGTGCCGAGCGCCCCGCGAGCGCCGACCGCCCGGCACGCGGCGTCCGCCC
>NZ_SDPL01000821.1 GCF_004135055.1 Agromyces binzhouensis
GAGCACGGCGGCGCCGCGCGCCTGAGGCGGCCGCGTGCGCGGCAGCGCGTGCTGCCGCGCGGTTCCCGCGTGCGATGGCTCGGGTTCGCAGGATGAGCCGCGTCATGGGTGGCGTGCGGTGTGACACGTGCCGGGTCATCCTGCGATCTCGCGCGCGAGCGCGCGAGGGCGTGCGTCGTGTCGGCTCGATGTGGGCGAGCTTGCAGGATGAGCGGTGTCATGGTGGTTTCAGGGGTGGCATGGGCCGTGGCATCCTGCGAACTCGCGCGCGAGCGCGCGGGGGCGTGCGTCGTGTCGGCTCGGCGTGGGCGGGCTTGCAGGATGAGCGGCGTCATGGTGGTGTCGGGGGTGGCGTGTGCCGGGTCATCCTGCGAACTCCCGCGCGAAGCCGCGGGGGCGTGCGTCGCGTCGGCTCGGCGTGGGCGAGTGTGCAGGATGAGCGGCGTCATGGTGGTTTCAGGGGTGGCATGGGCCGGGTCATCCTGCGAACTCGTGGTCGGATGCCGCGGGCGGCGGGCGGCGGGCGGCGGGCCGCGGGCGGCGGGCGGC
>NZ_SDPL01000822.1 GCF_004135055.1 Agromyces binzhouensis
GATCTGAGCCGGCCCGGCGGGCGGAGGACCGGATCAGGCGGGAGCGGAGGCCGAACCGAGGGGTCGGGCCGGCTCGTCCGCCCCTGGGGTTGGGGGCGCATCCGCGCCGGCCGGCGCGAACGCGAGCAGGGGCCGCCCAGTCGACGGATGGCGCAGCACGCTCGCCTCGACGCCCCAGACCGCGCGGATGAGGGGCGGGGTGAGCACGTCGGACGGTTCGCCGGCCGCGACGACGACGCCGTTCGCGAGCACGACGACGTGGTCGGCGTAGGACGCCGCGAGCGAGAGGTCGTGCAGGGCGGCGAGCACGCTGAGCCCATCGTCGGCCAGCCGGCGGAGCAGCCCCAGCGTCGCGAGCTGGGACCGGATGTCGAGGTGGTTCGTGGGCTCGTCGAGCAGCAGCAGCTCGGGCTCCTGCGCGAGCGCCCGCGCCAGGTTCACTCGCTGGCGCTCGCCGCCCGACAGCTCGTCGTAGCGCCGGCCGACGAACGCGGCCGCGTCGGCGGCGGCGAGCGCACGTGCCACGACCTCGCGATCGCGGGCCGAGT
>NZ_SDPL01000823.1 GCF_004135055.1 Agromyces binzhouensis
GGCGACGGAGGCCTCCGCCGAGGCGGCCGAGACCGTCGCCCGGCTCACCGCCGAGCGCGACCAGTTGCGCGCCGGGGCCCTCGACGGCACGACCGAGGCCGGTGCCGCCCTCGGCGAGCAGCTCAGGGACGACCGCGTGCGTCGCGCCGAGCGGGCGACGCAGCTCACCGCGAAGCGGGTCGACACCGCGATGGTGGCGCTGTGGCGGCTGCAGGCGTTCCACCACCCCGACCCGCGGAAGCAGGGAACGTGCACGTGCGGCCGCTCGCTGCCGGTGTGCGGCGAGAGCCGGATCCTCGAGGGCGTGCGCCAGGAGATGCTCGACTGGGAGCGACGCAACCTCGAGCTGCTCCGGGCGGGCAAGCGCCACGGCCTGCCGCACGAGCATCCCGAGGTCGGCGGCGGGGCTGCGGGCGCGCGCTGAGGTGGGTGTCCTCGGTATCCGCGGGTGCGGGGCGGCGGCGACCCGCTGAAGCCGACGACGATCCTCGGCGGAGCGACCGCTCGGGGGTCAGGCGCGCGGCGCGCCCGCCGGCACGCGGAGCCCG
>NZ_SDPL01000824.1 GCF_004135055.1 Agromyces binzhouensis
CCCGTCGCTGGAGGACCCGCAGCGTCGCGGCGAACGGGTCGACGGTCGGGTCGACGTGCGCGAGCGCGCGGTCGAGCACGGCGTCGGGCAGCGGCGCGCCCGCGTCGGCGCGAAGGCGCGCGTTCACGAGCTCGGGCACCTCGTCGGGGTGCGTACCGATCCAGTCGACGGATGCCGCATGGCCGGCCACCAACGCGGCGACCGCGTCGGGGTGGTCCTCGAGGTACTCGGTGCGCACGACGAGCAGCGTCGTCGGGTACTCGCCGTCCGGCCAGAGCTCGGCCTCGTCGACGAGCACGCTCGCGCCCGCCTCGAGGACGAGCCGCGACGCCCACGGCTCGGGCAGCCACGCGCCGTCGAGGGCGCCTGCGGCGAAGAGCTGCAGCGTGCGCGCGTTGTCGGTCGGCACGATGTCGACGTCGCCCGCACCCGTCGGCGAGGACTCGAGGCCGTGGTCGGCGAGCCAGGTGCGCAGGGCGACGTCCTGCGTGTTGCCGAGCTGCGGCGTGGCGAGGGTCGCGCCGCGCAGGTCGTCGGCGCCGTC
>NZ_SDPL01000825.1 GCF_004135055.1 Agromyces binzhouensis
GCTCGCCGAGGCGCCAGCGCCGCGCCCCGCCGCGCACCGGCCAGCCGGCATCGCGCAGGTCGCGGACGAGCGCGATCCAGCGCTGCGACGGGCCGTACACGGACAGCGGCGCATGCACGCGCCAGCCGCGGTCGAGCGCCTCGAGCAGGTCGTGGACGCGCTCGCCGGGGACGTTGCGATGGATCAGGGCCTTCGGCAGGCGCTCGGCCACCACCGACGGGGCGTCGAGCCCGGTCAGGCGCAGGCTGATCGTGAAGCTCTGCGGGCCGGCATCCGTCACGCCCACCCAGCTCGACACGCGGCCGACCTCGTCGCAGGTGCCCTCGACGAGCAGGCCGCCCGGCGCCAGCCGGCCGGTCATGCGGGCCCAGGCGTCGGCGACGTCGGACTCGTCGTACTGGCGGAGGACGTTGAACGCGCGGACCACGGCGGGCCTCCGATCGCCCGGCACCGGCACCTCGAAGCCGCCGCGGCCGAACGAGACGGGCAGGTCGTCGGGGAAGGGCGTGCGGCCGGCGCGCACCGCGTCGAGCTGCG
>NZ_SDPL01000826.1 GCF_004135055.1 Agromyces binzhouensis
GCCGCCGTCGAGGTCGCCGGACGCGGGGGCCGCCGGCCCACCGGCGGCTCTGGCTCGTGCCGCGTCGAGTCGCGCCTTGGCGCCCACGAGCCACTCCTCGCACCGCTGCGCGAGCGCCTCGCCGCGCTCCCACAGCGCGAGCGACTGCTCGAGCGTCGCGGAACCCTGCTCGAGCTCGGCGACGACGCGCACCAGCTCGTCGCGGGCCTGCTCGTAGCTGAGCTCGGCGACATCCGTGGAAGTGGAGGGCATGGAGGGCATTCTATTCGGCGTCGCCGACCGCTCCCCGAGATGTCGCTCCGAGACGTCCCTCGGCGAGCGTGATCCGGAGCGGCGTGCCCGCCGGGGCCTGCTCGGGGTTCACCAGCACGCCGTCGTGCTCGCGCTGCACGATCGCGTACCCGCGTTCGAGCGTCGCGAGGGGGGAGAGCGCGCGCAGCTGCGAGCGGAGCTCGGCGACACGTGTCGCGGCGCGCTCGATCGCGCGCTCGGCGAGCTCGCTGCCGCGCGCGACCCAGCGCGTGACCTCCTCGGCG
>NZ_SDPL01000083.1 GCF_004135055.1 Agromyces binzhouensis
CGAGCAGGCGCGCGTTCGCCGACGGCGTGACGACGGCGCTGACGGACGATGCGGCGGGAGCCGGAGCCCCCGCCGCATCGTGTCGCGCCGCCGACTACCCGCCGGTGACGATCAGGCAGGTCGCGACGAGCTTGCCCTGGCCCTCGGCCGACGGGTCGAGGTTCGGCAGCCCGACCCTCGCTTCGTAGCCGCGGCCGTTGCCGCTCGGGTCGGCGGCGTGGGCGCCCTGCGTCTGCCCGCCCTCGGCGGCGACGAAGTCGCGCGTCGCCTCGCCCCAGTTGCACTCCGGCGGCGCGGCCGCGGCCGGCGACGCCATTCCGATCGCGAGCGCCACGGCGGCAGCTCCTGCCAGCATGATCCTCTTCATCGTGCGGTTCCCCTTCCCCCTTGACGGATACCGTACGAGCGCACGATATGAGGCCTGCTCACCTGCGTCAAGGTCCCCGGGTGCCGCGACGGGGCGGATGCCGCAGCATCCGCCCCGCCGTCGTGCAGCGGATGCCGCGGCATCCGCGCCGGTGGATCAGCCCTTCGTGGCGCCCGCCAGGAGGCCCCGGACGAAGTACCTCTGGAGACTGAAGAACACGATGAGCGGGATCACGATGGAGATGAACGCGCCCGCCGTGAGGAGCTCCCACGCCTGGCCTCTCGTACCGGTCAACTCCGCCAATCGCTGGGTGAGTGGCGCCACGTCCTGTGTGCCGCCGGAGAAGATCAACGCGACGAGCAGGTCGTTCCACACCCAGATGAACTGGAAGATCGCGAACGATGCGATGGCCGGGGTGGCCAGCGGGAGCACGATCCGGAAGAAGATCTGCCCGTGCGTGGCGCCGTCGACGCGAGCGGCCTCGATGACGTCGCCGGGGATCTCCGCGATGAAGTTGTGCAGCAGGAAGATCGCCAACGGCATCGCGAACATGGCGTGCGCGAGCCACACCGGTGCGTAGTTCTGCTCCGGGATGATCGGGATCACGTCGTGCACCCAAGCCTGCATCGGCCTCAGCCAGGTCGAGAAGATCTGGAGCAGCGGCACGAGCGCCATCTGCAGCGGCACGATCTGGAGGGCGAACACGAAGATGAACAGCACGTTCGCTCCCCGGAACTTGATCCACGCGAACGCGTACGCGGCCATGGTCGCGAGCACGAGCGGGATCAGGGTGCCGAGCAGGGTGATCGCGATCGAGTTCACGATGTACGCGCCGAGCTGCGGAGACGACGCCGACGGCGAGAGGAGGACCTCTGCGTAGTTGTCGAACGTGAAGCCCGGGTTCTGGAAGATGGTCCACCATCCGGTCGTGCGGATCAGCTCCGCGGGCCGGAACGACGAGATGAACAGGCCGAAGGTGGGGATGGTCCAGAGGACCGCGATGATCAGCGAGGCGATCGTCGCCGTGCGCGAGGTCAGGCGCTGCTTCACGCGCGCCGTCTTCGGCTTCCGGCCGTACTCGGCCTCCTCGGCGGCCTCGATGGAGCCCTTGTCCTTGCTGACCGGGAGGTCGGCGGGTGCGACGCTGCTCATCGGATCTCCCTCTGCTTCCGCAGGATATTGACGTTGTAGACGACGATCGGCAGGACGAGGAGGAACAGGATCAGCGCCAGTGCCGAGCCTCGCCCGATCTCGCTCGCGCGGAACGCCTGGGTGTACATCTCGTTCGCGATGACGCTGGTGTTGAAGTTTCCGGCGGTCATGGTGCGGACGATGTCGAAGACCTTCAGCGTCGCGATGGAGATCGTGGTGACCACGACCACCAGTGCACCTCGGATGCCCGGCACCGTCACGTTGATGAAGCGCTGCCACGCGTTCGTGCCGTCGAGCTGCGCCGCCTCGATCTGCTCGGTCGGCACGCCCTTGATCGCCGCGCTCAACAGGACCATCGCGAAGCCCGTCTGGATCCAGATCATGACGACGATCAGCAGGAACGTGTTGATCGGGTCGGTCTGCAGCCATTGCACGGGTTCGCCGCCGAACCCCACGACCAGCGCGTTCAGCAGGCCGATCTGGTCGCGCTCGCCCGAGCGGTACTCGTACACGAAGCGCCAGATGATGCCGGCGCCGACGAACGAGATCGCGATCGGCATGAACAGGATCACCTTGTAGTACTTCTCGCCGCGCGACTTGTCGATGAAGATCGCGTAGGCGAGGCCGATCGCGGTCGAGATCGTCGGCACGAGCAGCACCCAGATGATCGTGTTGATCAGGGTGCGGATCGCCGCGGGCTGCGTGAAGGTCCAGATGAAGTTGTCGAAGGTCCAGTCGCCGCTGGAGTCCTGGAACGCGAGGATCGAAGTGCGGATCGCCGGGTACACGAGGCCCACGGCGAGGAAGAGCAGCGCCGGGGTGAGGAATCCCGCCAGCTGCCAGTAGTCACGGCCCCGTTTCGGTGCCTTGTCGATGAAGAAGATCAGGAGGCCGATGATCGCCGCGAAGATCGCGAGCCCCATCACCACCTGGAGGATCTTGCCGAGCAGGTCGCCCGTGGTCATCATGCCTCCCGGTTCGTCGTTGAATCTGGGGGTCCCGAGGGGCGGGGTGCCTCACCCCGCCCCTCGGTCATACCGCGTGCGACCCGTAGGACGCGCGCGGCGCGCTGGCGATCAGCTGCTGGGCCAGCTCGCCTCGATGGTGTCGAGCACCTGCTCGGTGCTGTCACCGCTCACCCACGCCACGATGCCCTTCCAGAAGGAGTCGGCGCCGACGGCACCGGGCATCAGGTCGGAGCCGTCGAACCGGAACGTGGTCTCGGGGTCCTGCAGGATCTCGATGGACTGCACGAGCAGCTCGCTCGACGCGTTCTGGGGGTCGACGCCCTTGTTGGCGCTGATGACGCCGCCGAGGCTGACGCGGTTGTTCGCCCACGTGTCGCTCGACAGGAAGGTGCGCACCGCCTCGACCTCCTCGGAGTCGGTGAACGCGACCGGGAACTCGCCGCCACCGGTCACCGACAGCGGGTCGTCGGCGTTCACCGGCGGGGTCAGGAACGCGAACACGGTGCCGTCGGAGGCCACGGTGTTCTCCTCGCCGCCCTCGGGGTTCCAGAAGGTCTCGTAGAACGAGGCCTGGTGGTGCAGCGAGCACGAGCCGTCGAGGATCGGCAGGCCGGCCGTCTGGAACGCCTCGGTGATCTGCGTCGAGACGTCGCCGATGCCGCCGTTGACCATGTCCTCGTTCTTCAGGTACTCGCCGACCGCGTCGAACGCCTCGGCGACCTGCGGGTCGTTGAACGGGATCTCGTGGGTCACCCACTGGTCGTAGACGTCGGGACCGTGGAGTCGGAGCATCCAGTCCTCGATCCAGTCGGTGCCGGGCCAGCCGGTCGCCTCGCCGGACTCGAGGCCGACGCACCACGGCTTGTGGTCGCCGTCATCGGCGATGGTCTGCGAGAGCTCGGTCAGCTCGTCGAGCGTTGCCGGGATCTCGTAGCCGTTCTCCTCGAACTCCGTCGGGGAGTACCAGACGTAGCCCTTGATGCTGGCCATGAGCGGCGCCGCGTAGAACGTGTCGTTCGCCGTGCCGTACTGCTTCCAGTCCTCGGACCAGAACTCGTCGACGTTGGCCTCGACACCCTCGGATGCCGGAATCAACCAGCCGCCGTCGGCCAGTCGTTGGAGCAGGCCGGGCTGCGGGACGATGCCGATGTCGGGCGCGTTGCCGCCCTCGGCGAGCACTGCGATCTGGGCCTCGAACTCGCTCGAGCCCTGGTAGTCGACCGAGATGCCGGTGCAGGTGGCGAAGTCGGACCAGGATTCGACGAGCCGGTCGGCCTCGAGGTCGAGGATCGTGCCTCCGATCGTGACCTCGGCGCCGTCGAACGTGCCGTACTCCTCGTAGTCGGAACAATCGACGTCTGCCGCGTCCTCGCTCCCGATGTCGCCGGTACAGGCGGTGAGCGCCAAGCCGGCCGCCGCGGCCACCGCGACGGGCGCCGCCCAACGGCGATGCCGTGTGAGTCTCATGTCATCTCCTCGTTGAGTGTGGTGCAGGGCGGAACCGGGAACCGGTTCCAGATCCCACGCTAGGCGACCGCGGCGGCGCTGGGCAAGAGTGCGTCGGGTCACGATCGAGTGACGGATGCCCGGACTGTGGCACCGGTTCCACACTCCCGGGGATTCGCGTACACTCCGTTCACGAGCCCGACGGAGGGAGCGTGATGACCGCGATCTCGGATGTCGCGCGCCTGGCCGGCGTCTCGAAGTCGACGGCCTCCCGGGCCCTGTCCGGCCGCGGCTACGTCTCCGAGGCGACGCGGCGCCGGGTCGTCGAGGCCGCGGCCGACATCGGCTACATCGCATCGCCGAACGCCGCGAGCCTCGTCACGGGCCGCACCAAGAACGTCGGCGTCGTCATCCCGTTCGTCAACCGCTGGTTCTTCGGCGAGGCACTCGAGGGCATGGAGCGGACGCTCCTCTCCGCCAACTACGACCTCACGCTCTACAACCTCGCGATCGCGGGCCCCGAACGGGACCGCGTCTTCGACTTCTTCCTCGCGCGCAAGCGGGTCGACGCGGTCATCGCGGTGGGCGTCGACCTCACCGACCGCGAGGTCGAGGTCATCCAGGGTCGCGGCAAGCCGATCATCGCGCTCGGCGGCACCTGCCCGGGTGCGCCACGGCTCGCCGTCGACGACCGCGGCGCCGCCCGGCTCGCGACGGAGCACCTCATCGACCTCGGCCACGAGCGCATCGCGCACCTGGCCGGCGCCGGCACGGGCTCCGCGGCGCGCAGCGTGCAGGCGCTCCGCAGGGCGGGCTTCGCCGATGCCATGCGCGAAGCCGACCTGAGCCCGGTCGGCGAGTCGGACGGGATCGTGGAGGCGGAGATGACCCTCCCCGGCGGGTACGTCGCGGCGCTCCAACTGCTCGGCCATCCCGCCACCCGGCCGACCGCGATCTTCGCGGCATCCGACGAGATCGCGTTCGGGGCGATGCGGGCGGCCGAACGGCTGGGGCTGTCGGTGCCCGGAGCCCTCTCGATCGTCGGGTTCGACGGCCACGAGCATGCGGAGCTGTTCGGGCTCACCACGATCGAGCAGTTCCCGCGCGCCCAGGGCCGGTACGCGGTGGACGCCGTCATGCGGCTCCTCGGCGAGACGACCGGCGACGCGGACCCGCTGACGCCCGACGGCCTCCCCGACTTCGATCGTCCGCTCGAGACGCGGCTCATCGTGCGCAGCAGCACGACCGCGCCGTCGACGAAGTCGCTCGTCGCGCGCTGAGCGGGCGGTGCGTCGGTCTCAGGGACAGCCCGGTGGCGCCCCGCTCGGCCCGTCCGTAACGTCCACCGCGGGCCGTCATCCGGCACCGACCGGGTGGCACCGGGCCCGGAGCGGATGAGGGAGGACATGATGTCCGACGACGGAATCACACTGCAGAGGCTGGCCCGCGCAGGCGGGTACGGCGGGCCCAACGACGGCGTCCCGGGCCCGAGCACCTGGCGGGCGTTGCAGAAGCTCGCCACCGGCTACGGGTACACCGGCGCGATCGACGGCGCACCCGGCACGAACACCTGGCGGGCGTTGCAGCGCTTCGCGGCGCTCGGCGGGTACTCCGGGCCGATCGACGGCGTGATGGGTGCGCAGTCCTGGATGGGCGTCCAGCGGCTGCTCTCGCCGTTCAGCTACGTGGCACCGGTGGACGGGGTCCCGGACGCGGACACCTACCGCGCCCTCCAGACCATGGGCCGCATCGGCGGGTACTTCGGGCCCTACGACGGCGTCATGGGGCCGAA
Source organism: Agromyces binzhouensis (assembly GCF_004135055.1). Taxonomy (GTDB): domain Bacteria; phylum Actinomycetota; class Actinomycetes; order Actinomycetales; family Microbacteriaceae; genus Agromyces; species Agromyces binzhouensis. Next base: position 5,726 of record NZ_SDPL01000083.1, read on the forward strand.
CTCCTGGCGAGGCATCCAGACGATCCTCGCCGGCGCCGGCTACACCGGGCCGATCGACGGCGTCCCCGGGCCGAACACCTGGCGGGGACTCCAGCGCATCGCCCGGCGCGGCGGGTACTCGGGCCCGATCGACGGCGTTCCCGGCCCGAACACGTACGCCGGGATCGAGGCGCTCCTCGTACGGAGCGAGCACGACTGAGCAGGCGTGGAACGACGGATGCCCCGTGCCGAACGAATCGGCACGGGGCATCCGCGTGTTCAGGTGACGCAGGTCACCTCAAGCTGCGCCCTCTCGCGAGGGCCGCGATCACTTGAGGGTGACGGTCGCGCCGGCCTCCTCGAGCGAGGCCTTCGCCTTGTCGGCGGTCTCCTTGTTCGCGCCCTCGAGCACGGCCTTCGGAGCACCGTCGACGACGGCCTTCGCCTCGCCGAGGCCGAGCGAGGTGAGCTCGCGGACGACCTTGATGACCTGGATCTTCTTGTCGCCGGCAGCCTCGAGGATGACGTCGAACGAGTCCTTCTCCTCGACCTCCTCGGCAGCGGCGCCACCGCCGGCGGCGGCCGGGCCGGCAACGGCGACGGGGGCGGCCGCGGTGACCTCGAAGGTCTCCTCGAACGCCTTGACGAACTCCGAGAGCTCGATGAGGGTCAGGCCCTTGAACTGCTCGAGCAGCTCCTCAGTGGACAGCTTCGCCATGATTCTTCTCCTTAGATTTCCTGGTAACTCACCGCTTGAGAGGCTCGCGCCTACGCAGCGGACTCCTGCTTCTCACGCAGCGCGTCGACCGTGCGAACGGCCTTCGAGAGCGGTGCGTTGAACAGATATGCGGCTCCGAACAGCGAGGCCTTGAAGGCGCCGGCGAGCTTCGCCAGCAGCACTTCGCGGGACTCGAGGTCGGCGAGCTTGCCTACCTCTTCGGCGGTCAGGGGCTTGCCATCGAAGTAGCCGCCCTTGACCACGAGGAGGGGGTTCGCCTTGGCGAAGTCGCGCAGAGCCTTCGCGACGGCGACCGGGTCACCGTGCACGAATGCGATCGCCGACGGACCGGCGAGCTCGTCGTCGAACGACGAGATGCCGGCGTTGTTCGCCGCGATCTTGGTCAGCGTGTTCTTCACCACGGCGTAGCTCGCGTCCTCACGGATGGACGTGCGCAGCTGCTTGAGCTGGGCAACCGTGAGGCCGCGGTATTCAGTCAGCAGAACGGCGGTCGAGCTCTCGAAGAGGTTCGTGAGTTCGGCAACCGAGGCTTCCTTGTTCGCCATGGCCACTCCTTGTGTCTCCTGCATGCACCGCGGTGGCGATGCACGGCCTCGGAGCGCTGGAGGTTCAGAGAAAGAAAAAGAGCTCCGGCGCAGACGCGCGGAGCTCGAACCATTCGGGAAGAGTGGAAAGTCTTCGTCACACCTGCGCGGGCACCTGTTCTCACAGGACTTCGGTCGAATTCGCACGCGAACACGACAACCAGCGGTCTTCGGCTCCGACAAGGGTAGCGGATGCCGCGAGCGCCGCCAAATCGGCCCGGTTCCCGTTCGCGTGCGCGGGCGCGCGACCGCCTGACCCAGGGCGGGAATAGTTGACCGATATCCAAAGTTGACAAGTCTCAACTACTGTTCCTATGGTTGACGCCGATCAACTTTCTCGGAGGACATCACTCTCTTGTCAGCAGCCACCCCCACCTCGGCCGAGGCACCGTCGCGCACGCCGCGCGAGGTCTTCATCGCCCTCTCGGGCCTCATCGTGACGATGTTCGTCGCGGTGCTCTCGGGCACGGTCGTCTCGACCTCGATGCCGCGCATCATCGCCGACCTCGGCGGCGACCAGGCCGCGTACACGTGGGTCATCACCGCGAGCCTCCTCGCGACGGCCGTCTCGACCCCCATCTGGGGAAAGCTCGCCGACCTCGTGAACCGGAAGGTGCTGCTCCAGCTCGCGATCGCACTGTTCGTCGTCGGCACGGCGATCGCCGGGTTCGCCCAGGACACGACCACGATGATCGCCGTCCGCGTCATCCAGGGCCTCGGCGCCGGCGGCCTCATGTCGCTCGTCATGATCATCGTGGCGCTCATCATCTCCCCGCGCGAGCGCGGCAAGTACATGGGCGTCGTCGGCGGCATCATGGCCGTCGCCACGATCGGCGGCCCGCTCCTCGGCGGCGTCGTCACCGACGCGTGGGGATGGCGTGCCAACTTCTTCCTCCCGCTGCCCCTCGCGATCATCGCGCTCGTGCTCATCCAGCTGACGCTGCACCTGCCCCGACTGCCGAAGCGCGCGGTGAAGATCGACTACGCCGGCGCCGTCCTCATGGCCGTCGGCGTCTCGCTGCTGCTCGTCTGGGTCACCCTCGGCGGCAACCGGTTCGACTGGGACTCGGTGGCGAGCCTGGTCATGGTCGGCATCGCCGCGGCATCCCTCATCGCCTTCGTCGTCGTCGAGTTCTTCGTGGCCGAGCCGATCGTGCCCATGGCCCTGTTCCGGAACCGCACGTTCACGCTCGCGGTCGTCGCGTCGATCGCGATCGGCGTCGCCATGTTCGCGACGAGCGTCTTCCTGGCGCAGTACTTCCAGCTCGCGCGCGGAGCGACGCCGACCGAGTCCGGGCTCATGACCATCCCGCTGATCGTGGGCCAGATGGGCGCCTCGATCCTCATCGGCGCGCTCATCAGCCGGTTCGGCAAGTGGAAGGGCTTCATGGTCGTCGGCGCCGCGCTCATCGTCGCCGGCTCCTTCCTGATGACCACGCTCCGGTACGACACCGACTACGCGTGGGTGAGCGTCGCGATGGTCGTGCTCGGCGCGGGACTCGGCATGGTGATGCAGAACCTCACCCTCGTCGTGCAGAACGACACCCCGGTGTCGCAGCTCGGCGCCGCCTCGTCGAACGTCAACTTCTTCCGATCCATCGCGGGCACCATCGGCGTCACCATCATGGGCTCGCTCCTCGCCGCGCAGGTGCAGGAGCGCATCTCGAGCGGCTTCGCGGGCTTCACGCCCTCGACGCCCGAGGAGGCCGACGCGCTGCAGGGCCTCACGAGCGGCGCCGTGCCCAACGTGCACGAACTGCCGGAGTCGATCCGCGTGGTCATCGAGTCGGCCTACGGCCACGGCATCGCCGACGTGTTCTGGATCGCCGTGCCGCTCGCGGTGCTCTCGCTCCTCGCGATCGCGTTCCTCCCCAACCGGCCGCTCTCCACGAAGACCGCGGCGGAGTCGCTCGCGGAGGAGGCCGAGGACGCGGTGATCGACCTCGCGGAGGCCGAGATCGGCGCGGCGGTCCCGTCGGCCGAGTCGTTCGAGGCGGGCGCGCGCCGCGAGCTCGTCTCGACGGCGACCGGCTCGGTCGCCTCGGCGGATGGCACGGATGCCTCGGGGTCGCGTCGCTAACATGGCCGTCATGACCGCCGACCCAGAGCTCGACGCCGCCATCGCGGCCGTCGAGGACCAGTTCGGCATCGTCTTCAACCGCGCACGGATCATCTGGGCCGAGTCGGCGAAGCTCGTGCACCCGGAGCTCCAGCCCGCGGGCTACAAGCTCCTCAGCAGCATCGTGCGCGCGGGCTCGACGAACGCCCACGCGCTCGCGGAGCTCTACGACATGGACAAGAGCGCCATCAGCCGGCAGATCCGGCAGCTCGAGGAGCTCGGGCTGGTCGAGAGCCGTGCCGACGAGCGGGACGGCCGTGCCAGGGTGCTCGTGCCGACGCCGTCCGCCCGCGAGCGGGTCGCGAGCGTGCGCGCAGCGAACCAGGCGCGGCTCCGCAACGCGCTGCAGGGGCGATCGATCGAGGAGCTGCGCTCCGTCGCCGACGTGCTGCGCATCGTCGCGGCGGGCTGACCGACCCCACCTCGCCCGCCCGCAGGGTCGGCGCCGAGATGACGCGAACCGTCGGTCGGCGGCTTGTATGCGACCGTTCGCGTCATCTCACCGCCCGGCGGGGGCGGGGGCGGGGGGCGCCGGGCGTCAGGCGGGGAGGTCGACGGCGAAGACCGTACGGCCGGGCTCGCTCTCGACGTCGACGGTGCCGCGGTGCGCGGCGACGACGGCCTTCACGATGGCCAGGCCGAGCCCGGTGCTGCCGGCGCGGCGCGAGCGAGAGGCATCGCCGCGCGCGAACCGCTCGAACAGGGTCGCCCGCACGGCGGGGTCGATGCCGGGTCCGTCGTCGGTGACCGTCACCCGCACGCG
>NZ_SDPL01000827.1 GCF_004135055.1 Agromyces binzhouensis
CGGCGGCGTCGGGCCCAGTCCCGGATCCGCCGGCGCGCGGTCCCGCCGACACCCCCGTCGAGCGTCTCCCCCAGCGCGTCGGCGATCCCCGGCAGCTGCGCCAGTTCGGCGAGACGACGTGACGCGCTGCGGCGGGGACCTTCGTCGGTCGGGGCCTCCGGTTCGCCGTGCGACGGCAGCGGTTCGGGCGGGAGCCGATGCGGTCGTCGGTTCGTCGGATCGATCGCGACCGGCTCCGCTCCGGCCACCACCCGGGGCACCCGTGACGGCAGCGTTCCGGCGACCGCTGGCCGCGCCGGGACGACGAGCGGTATCGGTTCGGCGACGGCGAACAGCGCCCGCTCGATCGCCTCGTGGTCGGGGGCGAACGGACGACCGAGCAGCATCGCGCGCGCGAGCTCGATCGGCGGCCCGAAGCGTTCCGGCGCATTCGATGCGGCGACGACCGTCTCCATCAGCGCCAGCAGCGCGGCGTGCGCGCGCCGACCGCGCTCGACGCGTTCGGCGGCGGGGACGCGCGCGTCGGTCCGCT
>NZ_SDPL01000828.1 GCF_004135055.1 Agromyces binzhouensis
GACCCTGACGGAGCGGTCGCCGCCGTCGTCGAGCCTCGGCCGCCGTCGGGCGCCTGGGGCGCGGAGGGCGCGGGTGCCGCCGCTCCGCGATCCGCTCCCCCGCCGGCGGAGACGACGCGTGCGAGGAACTTGACCCGCACGCCGAGGACCTCGGCGATGGCACCGCGCAGGAGGTCTCCGACGCTCTGGCCGGGAGGGCCGGATCGGAAGCTGCCCATGTCGGACTCGCTCGGGAAGCCGAGGACGAGCACGTCGTCGTCGCGGTACTCGAGGACCTGGGCCGTGAACGCGACCATCCACGCGCTGCGCTTCGTGCGCTGGAGGCTCGAGAGCACCTCGGGCCAGGCGTCGCGCATCTGCTCGACGGTCACCGGCCCGACCGGGCGTGCGGGCTTCGCCGGAACCGGGGCCTCAGCGGGCGCAGCCGGAACCGTCGCCTCGGTCTCGGCCGCGGGCGTCTCCCACTTCGGCGGCGACGTGGGGGCGACCCGTTCCGCGGGCGCCTCGGCGGGAGCCGGCTTCTCGGCGGG
>NZ_SDPL01000829.1 GCF_004135055.1 Agromyces binzhouensis
CCCGTCACGCTGCCGCTGCCGGCCGGCGGCGGACCGGTGCCCGACCGCCAGGCGGGCCCGCACGCGCACGAGATCGTCGCGACGCCATGGGGCACCCACGTGGTGAGCAACCTCGGCGGCGACGCGATCCACGAGTTCGCGGTCGATCGCGACGACGCCGGAGCACCCGTCCTCCGCATCACGCGGACGCTCGAGGTCCCGCCGGGCACCGGCCCCCGGCACATGGTGGTCCGCGGCGGCCTGCTGCACGTCGTCGGCGAGCTGGACGGCGACCTGCACACGTTCGAGGTCGACGCGACGTCGTTCCGGCCTGCGAGCTCGACGCCGACCGTCGCCCGCGCCGCGACGGGACCCGACGACGTCGTGCAGCCGTCCCACCTCGACCACGCGCCGTCGAGCCGGCTGATGACGGCGCTCGTGCGCGGCCGCGACAGCGTGAGCGTCTTCGACGCGATGGATGCCGCGCGGCCGCGGCTGGCGTCGGAGCACGCCGTCGGCGCCGCCTGGCCGCGCCACCACGCCCATCTC
>NZ_SDPL01000830.1 GCF_004135055.1 Agromyces binzhouensis
GGCCGCGCACGCGCTCGCGCACGACCGCTCGACGGTGGTCGCGGTGCCCGACTACCGCGACCAGGAGCAGCTCGAGGCCGCGCTGGCCGAGTTCGTCGATCCGCGTCGCGTGCTGCGGACTGACGCGCGGCAGACGGGGCCCGCGCGGTACCGCGCGTTCCTCGATGCCACCGCCGACGCGGCGCGCGTCGTCATCGGCAACCGGTCGACGGTCTACGCGCCGGCCGCCCGCCTGGGGCTCATCGTCGTCGTCGACGACGGCGACGGCCTGCACTCCGAGCCGCTCGCGCCGGGCGTCCACAGCCGCGATGCCGCGCTCATCAGGCAGGAGCAGTCCGGGGCCGCGCTCCTGTTCCTCGCCCACAGCCGGAGCGTCGAGGTGCAGCGGCTCGTCGAGCTCGGCTGGGTCCACGACGTCCCGCTGCGTCGCGGCGGTCGTCCGCGGGTCGTGCTCACGGAGCAGCAGGCGGCGCCGGAGAGCGGTGGCGCGCGGATCCCGTCGGCGGCGTGGCGCGAGGCGCAG
>NZ_SDPL01000831.1 GCF_004135055.1 Agromyces binzhouensis
TCCGCACTGCGCCCGCGTCCACCCCGCGAAGCTGGCGCCCGGGCTCGCGGCGACCGTCGAGCGGCTCGGCGTCACCATCCACGAGGGCACGCGCGTCACCGAGATCGCGCCCGGCGAGGCGCGCACCGAGCACGGCACCGTTCGCGCCCAGCACGTGCTGCGCGCGACCGAGGGCTTCACGCCGAACCTGGCCGGCGAGCACCGCACGTGGCTGCCCATGAACTCGTCGATGATCGTGACCGAGCCGCTCGCGGCATCCGCCTGGCACGAGATCGGCTGGAACGGCCGCGAGACGCTCGGCGACTTCGCCCACGTCTACATGTACGCCCAGCGCACCGCCGACGACCGCATCGCGTTCGGCGGTCGCGGCGTGCCGTACCGGTACGGCTCGCGCGTCGACGTCGACGGCGCCACCCAGCCGCGCACCATCGAGAGCCTCACCGAGCTGCTGCGCCGCTACTTCCCGGCCGCCGCGGGCGCCGCGATCGAGCACGCCTGGGCGGGGGTGCTCGGCGTGCCGC
>NZ_SDPL01000832.1 GCF_004135055.1 Agromyces binzhouensis
CGCGAGCGCGGCGAGGACGCGGGGCTCGAGCTGGGCGGCATCCGCCACGACCAGGCTCCACCCGGGGTCGGCGACCACCGCCGCCCGCACGGCCTTCGGCAGCTGCAGGGCTCCCCCGCCTGAAGTCGCCCACCGACCCGTCGCGGTGCCGCCCGCGACGTAGTCCGCGCGGAACCGCTCGTCGACCACCCACTCGTCGAGCCACGCCCAGCCGTTGGCCGAGAGCAGTCGCGCGAGCCGCTTGTACGCCAGGAGCGGGGCGACGGCGGGATGGTCGTGCTCGCGCAGCTCCCACTTCGCGGTCGAGTCGACGCCGATGCCCGCCGCGCGCAGGGCGCGCAGGAGGTCGACCTGGGAGTCGAGGCGCAGCGATGGAGCCTCGAGTTCGCGACGCACGCGCGCGGCGAGCTCGTCCATCCGAGCGGGCTTGCGCCCCAGCGGTGGACGCGGGCCGAGGGCCTCCTCGAGCACGCGCTCGTGCACCGCGCGTCGCCACGGCAGGCCGGCGCGGCGGAGCTCG
>NZ_SDPL01000833.1 GCF_004135055.1 Agromyces binzhouensis
CTCGGCGGCGGCGATCCGCTCCGCCTGCGCGGCGAGCTCCCGCTCCGCGGCGGCGGCCGCCTCCTCGGCGGCGATGCGTTCGGCGATCGCGAGGTTCTCCGCGGCCTGCGCTTCGAGGCGTGCCGCGAGCTCGTGCTCGTGGAGGATCCGTTCCTGCGCGGCGACCTCGCGCGCCGTGACGCCCGTGCGGACCTCCTCGGGCGCCTCGGCCGTCTCGGCGAGGATCCGGAGGGTCTGCTGCAAGCGCACCGCGTTGCGCTCGGTGGCGAGGTACTGGCGTCGGCGGAGCCAGCTCGGGAGCAGGTAGGCGATCCAGAGCGTCGCGGCGACCGCCACGAGTACGCCACCGCCGATCGGATCCATGGCACCACGCTAGGTCACCGGACGCTGCCGGTCCCACTCGCCGTGGGGCGTGTCAGCGATCCCCCACCCGAAGGGGGGTGCGGGCGGCCTCGCGATCCGCGGCCGGGATCGACGCGGCGGCCGTCGGCGCGCGCCCCTCGCGCCACCGC
>NZ_SDPL01000834.1 GCF_004135055.1 Agromyces binzhouensis
GGCCCGTCGCGAGCTCGTCACGCGCGTCGCGCATGACCTGCGCGTGCCGCTCGCCGGCATCCGCGCGCAGGCCGAGGCCCTGCAGGACGGGCTCGCGCCCGACCCCGACCGCTACCTCGCCCGCATCGCCTCGCAGGTCGACCGCCTCGACGCGCTCGTCGCCGACCTCTTCGCGGTCTCGCAGATCGACGCGGGCACCCTGCACCTGCGCACCGAGCGGCTGTCGCTGGCGGATGTCGCGAGCGACGCCGTCTCGGAGCTGCGCGGGCTCGCGGACGGCGCGGGCGTGCGGCTCGACCTCGTCGTCTCCCCGGACGCGTCGAGCACGGTCGAGGGCGACGCGCTGCAGCTCGGACGCGCCGTCGCGAACCTGCTCGCGAACGCGCTCCAGCACACCCCGTCGGGTGGGCGCATCGAGGTCACGGTCGACGGGGAGGGCGACGCGGTGCTCCTCACCGCCGACGCCGGTCTCGACCTGCGCGCCAACCCCGACAAGGACGCTCGCGGCG
>NZ_SDPL01000835.1 GCF_004135055.1 Agromyces binzhouensis
CGCCGCCGCGATCGCCGAACTGCAGGCGGCGCTCGCCGCCCTCCCGGCCGCCGGCGTGAACACCGACCCGCTCGCTCACCTGCGACGGCTGCACGACGCGCGCGCTGCGCTCGATGACGCGCTCGCCGCCGCCCGTGAACCCACGACTCCCGAGCTCGCACCGGAGACGCCCCCCGTGCTCCACGTGCACCACGCGGTCAGGGACGCCGACCGGCGCCTCGACGTCGCGCGGGATGCCGTCGCCGCCCACCCGGGCCGGATCGGCGCCGCGGCCCTCGCGCGTCTCGCCGAGTCCGAGCGCATCCGGGTCGACCTCGTGCACTACCTCGGCGGCGCCGGCTCCGAGGTGTCGGTCCTCGCGACCGACCTCCTCCACCGCGCCCAGGTGATCGCGATGGCCCGGCGTGCCGCCTCGCTCGCGAGCGAGTCGCTGAGCCTGGCGCGCCAGGACGTCGACGCGAGCCGCGCGCAGCGCGTCCGGGCGTAGCCCGGGCATGGCCGACCGACA
>NZ_SDPL01000836.1 GCF_004135055.1 Agromyces binzhouensis
GCTCGCGGGCGGCATCGCCGCGTCGCTCGCGCGACGCGAGGGCGCGGCGTGGGTGGCCGACCCGCGGCATCCGTTCATCGACGTCGACGCGGTCGTCACCGACTTCGACGGCGTGCACACCGACGACACCGCCGCGGTCGACGAGCTCGGTCGCGAGTCGGTCCGGGTGAGCCGGGCCGACGGGCACGGCGTCGCGCGGCTTCGCGACCACGGCATCCCCGTGCTCATCCTGTCGGCCGAGGCGAACCCGGTCGTCAGTCGTCGCGCCGAGAAGCTCGGGGTCGACGTGATCCAGGGGCTCGCCGACAAGGGCGCCGCGCTCCGCGAGTGGGCGGCCGCACGCGGCATCCGCCTCGACCGCATCGCCTACCTCGGCAACGACCGGGGCGACATCCCCGCGCTCGACATGGTGGGCTGGCCGCTCGCCGTGCCGGATGCGGCGCTCGACGCGCTCGAGCGCGCGCGGCACGTGCTCGAGCGGCACGGCGGCCACGGTGCGGTCCGGGAG
>NZ_SDPL01000084.1 GCF_004135055.1 Agromyces binzhouensis
TGCGGATGCCGCGGGCGGGTCCCGGCGGGACGAGCGTGCCGCACGGCGTGCGCTCGCTGCGGCCGAGCGCGCGCGACGCCGGTACGAGCGGCAGGAGGTGCGGCGCTTCACGCGTCGGAGCCGGCTCCGACGGGCCACGTGGATCACGGTGGTCGCGTCGATCGTGGTCATCGGGGTCGCCGCGGTCGCGATCGCGTACTCGCCGCTCATGGCGCTCCGCGAGGTGCGCGTGGAGGGGACGTCCCGGATCGCCGCGGCAGACGTCCGGGCCGCATTCGACGACCGCGTCGGCACCCCGCTGCCACTCATCGCCCCCGACGAGGTCCAGCGCGCGCTGTCCGCGTTCCCGCTCATCGAGACCTACTCGACCGAGACCGTGCCCCCCGGAACGCTGGTCGTCCGCGTCGTCGAGCGCACGCCGGTCGGGGTGCTCGACACCTCCTCGGGCCTGATGGCGGTGGATGCCGCGGGCGTCGTCGTGGAACGCCTCGACGCGCTTCCCGACGGCCTCCCGCTGATCGAGGTGGAGGGTGGCATCGACGACCCGTCGTTCCGCGCGGCCGGTCGCGTGCTGCGGAGCCTTCCCGCCGAGTTGCGTGCGGGGATCGCGTCGGTCACGGCGGCGTCCGCCGATGACGTGCGGTTCGAACTGAGCGGAGGGGCGAGCGTGATCTGGGGGAGCGCGGACGATGCCGCGCTGAAGACCACGGTGCTCCAGGACCTGATGGCGGCGGTCCCGTCCGACCAGGTTGCGAGATACGACGTCTCGGCGCCGCTCAGCCCGGTGACGGGGTGATCCGTCCGGCCGGGATCACGACACGCCGGACTTGGCGTACGGGCCGCCGGTCGCCGCACCCTACGTTCGAGTCAGGAATTGCATACTCGGCAAAACTTTGACCTTCGAGTAGAGGTTCAGGGTTCAGAGTTCGCAGAGAGGGCCGGACATGTCGACAAACCAGAACTACCTCGCCGTCATCAAGGTCGTCGGCATCGGCGGAGGCGGCGTCAACGCCGTCAACCGCATGATCGAACTCGGCCTCCGCGGCGTCGAGTTCATCGCGATCAACACCGACGCCCAGGCATTGCTCATGTCCGACGCCGACGTCAAGCTCGACGTCGGCCGGGACCTGACCCGCGGACTCGGGGCGGGCGCCGATCCCGAGGTCGGCCGCCGGGCCGCCGAGGACCACGCCGAGGAGATCGAGGAGGCGCTCGCGGGTGCCGACATGGTCTTCGTCACGGCCGGCGAGGGCGGAGGAACGGGCACCGGCGGTGCTCCCGTCGTGGCGCGGATCGCGAAGTCGATCGGCGCGCTGACGATCGGTGTCGTCACCAAGCCGTTCAGCTTCGAGGGCAAGCGCCGCCAGACCCAGGCCGAGCAGGGTGTCGGGCGCCTGAAGGAGGAGGTCGACACCCTCATCGTGGTGCCGAACGACCGCCTGCTCGAGATCAGCGACCGCGGCATCTCGATGCTCGAGGCGTTCGCCACCGCCGACCAGGTGCTGCTCGCCGGTGTGCAGGGCATCACCGACCTGATCACGACGCCCGGCCTCATCAACCTCGACTTCGCCGACGTGAAGTCGGTCATGCAGGGCGCCGGCTCGGCGCTCATGGGCATCGGGTCCTCCCGGGGAGCCGACCGGGCGATCAAGGCCGCCGAGCTGGCGGTCGCGAGTCCGCTGCTCGAGGCCTCGATCGACGGGGCCCACGGCGTGCTGCTCTCGATCCAGGGCGGCTCGAACCTCGGCATCTTCGAGATCAACGACGCCGCGAGACTCGTCCAGGAGGCCGTCCACCCCGAGGCGAACATCATCTTCGGCGCGGTGATCGACGACACGCTCGGCGACGAGGTCCGCGTGACGGTCATCGCCGCCGGGTTCGACGGCGGGGATCCGTCGCCGAGGCCCGCGGAGGTCCGCCAGCCGAACGCCGTGCCGGCGGCTGTCGGAGCGGGCGGCGTCGGCGGAGCCGGGGGCGGACTGCTCGGCGGGGATGCGGTCGAGGGCATCACGGAGATCGACATCGAGGAACTCGTCGAGACGGCGAACTGGGGCGAGGCGAGCACGACCGCCGACCAGATCGTGTCGGACCCCGCATTCGGGGAGGACTCGGACGACCTCGACATCCCCGACTTCCTGAAGTGACCGATCGAACTCCGCGACGCCGCCCGACCAGCGCGGGCGGCGCCGCGTGAGCGGGCTCTCGGAACGCCTCGAGGCCGTTCGCGGCGGCATCGCGGACGCGGCTCGCGACGCGGGTCGCGACCCCGGGGAGATCACCACGATCGTCGTGACGAAGTTCCATCCCGAGTCCCTCATCCGGGAGCTCGCGAGCCTGGGAGTCCGCGACATCGGCGAGAACCGGCACCAGGAGGCGCAGGCCAAGGCCCGTGCACTCGCAGACCTCGACCTGCGATGGCACTTCGTCGGACAGCTGCAGAGCAAGAAGGCGCGGCAGGTGCGCGCCTACGCCTCGGTGATCCACTCGATCGACCGGGAATCGCTCGTCGATGCGCTGCGCTCCGAGGACGAGGAGGTCGACGGCTTCATCCAGGTCAACCTCACCACCGACCCCAACCGCGGCGGCGTCGCACCCGACGAGCTCGAGCCGATGGTCGAACGCGTCCTCGCCACGCCGGGGATCCGCCTGCTCGGGCTGATGGCCGTCGCGCCGCTCGACGAGTCCGCCCGGGTGGCCTTCGCACGCACTCGCGCGCTCGCCGAGCGCGTCCGGTCGCTCGCCCCCGCGGCGACCTCGTTGTCCATGGGCATGTCCCACGACTATCGCGACGCGATCCTGGAGGGCGCGACACACCTTCGGATCGGCACGGCAATCACGGGCAAGCGCCCGGCCTGAGGCTAGCCTCGAAGCACGGAACCACTGACGGAGGCAGCGATGTCGAACCCGCTCAAGAAGACCATGGTCTACCTGGGACTCGCCGACGAGGAGCTCGAGCCGGAGTCACCCCCGGCCGCCGCGTCGCCGGCACCGGTCGTGCACGCTGCGCCCACGCCGGCCCCCAAGGGCGGCGCCGCCGTCACCCCCCTCCGAAAGCACCACGTGCAACCGACACCCCCGCAGGCGGAGATGAACGAGATCCTCACGGTGCACCCGCGCCAGTACCGAGACGCCCAGGTGATCGCCGAGTCCTTCCGCGAGGGGGTCCCGGTCATCATCAACCTGTCGCAGATGTCGGACGCCGACGCGCGTCGCCTCATCGACTTCGCGAGCGGCCTCTCGCAGGGCCTCTACGGCAAGATCGAGCGCGTGACGAGCAAGGTGTTCCTCCTCTCGCCGGCGCACGTCGTCGTGTCGGGCGAGGCGGGCGAAGCGGAGGGCGACGTGGAGTCCTCCTTCTTCTCGCACGCGTAGACTCCCGGACGTGAGCGCACTCGCAGTCGTCTGGAACCTCGTCTACTCGCTCCTCCTCATCTACTTCTTCGTGATGTGGGCGCGGTTCGTCCTCGACCTCGTGCGGACGTTCAACCGGTCCTGGCGGCCGCGCGGCGTCGTGCTGGTGATCGTCGAGGCCGTGTACACCGTCACCGACCCGCTCGTGCGGTTCTTCCGTCGCCTCATCCCGCCGATCCGCCTGGGGCAGGTCGCCCTGGACCTCGGCTGGAGCGTCGCGATGCTCGTGGTCATCATCGCGATGACCGTCGTATCGTGGCTCGCAGCAGGTGCCGCCGCGGCGGCGTGAGCCGAGGAGCGATGAGGGCGCGCCGACCGACCGGCGCACTGCATCGACGAGGTTCTCTTGCTACCGTTAGCAGAACGTGATCGAACCGTTCGACAGATTTGAGGGTGGGAAGCCATGGCGCTAACTCCGGAAGATGTGGTCAACAAGCGCTTCCAGGCGACGAAGTTCCGGGAGGGCTACGACCAGGATGAAGTCGACGACTTCCTCGACGAGGTGGTGGTCGAGCTCCGCCGCCTGAACCAGGAGAACGAGGAGCTGCGCCAGCGACTCTCCGCCGCCGAGTCGCGGGCCGCCGAGGGTGCCGGAGCCCCCGCCGCCGCTCCGTCCCCGACGTACGCCGAGCCCGCTGCTGCCGCCCCGACGGTCGCCGTGCCCACCCAGGCCGCCGTTCCGCAGTCCGAGATCGACGAGCAGACGAGCACCACGAACCTGCTGCAGCTCGCACGTCGCCTCCACGAGGAGCACGTCCGCGAGGGTGTCGAGAAGCGCGATGCGCTCATCGCCGAGGGGCACGCCACAGCGGCGCGCATCGTTGCGGAGGCCGAGGCGAAGCAGCGTGCCCAGATGGGCATCCTCGACCAGGAGCGCGTCGCGCTCGAGAAGCGCGTGGACGAGCTCCGCGTCTTCGAGCGCGACTACCGAGCCAAGCTGAAGAGCTACATCGAGGGCCAGCTGCGCGACCTCGACACGGCCCAGCCGGTGCAGGTCGGCGGCGCCGGCTACGGCCAGACCGTCTCGGGTGAGCAGCCCGCACCGACCTTCCAGGGCTTTGGCGGCTGAGCGGCGGACCAGGCCCGGCGTCACCGCACTGCTGATCCTGGTCGGCGTCGCGATCACGGTCTACGCCGTCGACCAGGTCAGCAAGTACTTCGTCGTCACGACCCTCGCGGAGGGCGAGACCGTGCAGGTGATCGGCGACGTGCTGCACTGGCAGTTCGTCCGGAACCCCGGCGCGGCCTTCTCGTTCGCGAGCGGCATGACGTGGGTGTTCACGATCCTCGCGGCAGGCGTGATCACGTTCATCATCTGGTTCGCCCGTCGCATCCGCTCGGTCGCCTGGGCGCTCGTCTTCGGGCTGCTGCTCGGCGGCGTGCTCGGCAACCTCACCGACCGTCTCTTCCGCGAGCCGGGCTTCGGCATCGGGCACGTGATCGACTTCATCTCGACGCCGTGGATGCTCCCGGCGATCTACAACGTCGCCGACATCGCGATCGTGTCGAGCATGATCCTGTTCATGATCCTGACGATCCGGGGGATCGGCCTGGACGGGTCACGGCCCGTGAAGCCGGCCGAGGACGGCACCGGCTCGGCGGAGGCGGACACCGCCGGGCGCGATGCCCGCGGGGGCGCGCCGGCCGAGCTCGCCCGCGAGTCCTGACGTGGAGCACCGTTCGCTGCCCGTCCCCGACGGGCTGGACGGAGCCCGCGTCGATGCCGGCCTGGCCAAGCTGCTCGGCTTCTCGCGCACCCAGGCGGCCGAGATCGCCGCGGCCGGTGGCGCACGCCTCGACGGCCGCGTCGTCGACAAGTCCGACAGGCTCCGCGCGGGCGCCTGGCTCGAGGTGAGCTGGGCGCCCCCGCGGACGCTCCAGGTCGAGCCGATCCCCGTGCCGGACCTCGGGATCGTGCACGACGACGACGAGATCGTCGTCGTCGACAAGCCCGCCGGCGTCGCCGCCCATCCGTCGCTCGGCTGGGAGGGGCCGACCGTGGTCGGGGCGCTCGCGGCATCCGGCTACCGCATCTCGACCTCGGGCGCGCCCGAGCGCCAGGGCGTCGTGCACCGGCTCGACGCCGGCACGAGCGGCCTCATGGTCGTGGCGAAGTCGGAGTACGCCTACACGATGCTCAAGCGCGCGTTCCACGATCGCGAGGTCGAGAAGATCTACCACGCCGTCGTGCAGGGCCATCCGGACCCCCTCGCGGGCACCATCGACGCGCCGGTCGGACGGCACCCGCGGTCGGAGTGGAAGTTCGCCGTCACGATCGACGGCAAGCACGCCGTGACCCACTACGAGACCATCGAGGCGTTCCCGTACGCCTCGCTGCTCGAGATCCACCTCGAGACCGGGCGGACGCACCAGATCCGCGTCCACATGTCGGCGCAGCGGCACCCGTGCGCTGGCGACACGATGTACGGCGCCGATCCCACGCTGAGCGCGCGGCTCGGGCTCACCCGGCAGTGGCTGCACGCGCGGCAGCTCTCGTTCACGCATCCGGGCACGGGGGAGTGGGCGACCTACGGGTCCGACTACCCGGAGGACCTCCAGCACGCGCTCGACGTGCTCTCCGGCGACTGACCCTCCGCCGCGCCGAGCCCTCGGTGGCGGTGGCGGCCAATAGACTGCAAGCACCCCCAGAACCGCTCGCTGCACCATTCGATGAGGAGCCCTGTGGCCGCCGATTCCTTCGTCCACCTGCACGTCCACTCCGAGTACTCGATGCTCGACGGGGCGGCCCGGGTGGGCGAGCTGATGAAGGCCGCCGCGGCCGAGGGCATGCCGGCCGTCGCCGTGACCGACCACGGCAACGTGTTCGGCGCGTACGACTTCTGGAAGCAGGCGACGGATGCCGGGGTGAAGCCCATCATCGGCACCGAGGCGTACCTGACTCCCGGCACGCACCGCAGCGACAAGACGCGCATCCGGTGGGGCGGCGGCGGCGGCGACGACGTGTCGGGCTCGGGCGCGTACACGCACATGACGCTGCTCTCGGAGACCACCGAGGGGATGCACAACCTGTTCCGGCTCTCCAGCCGTGCGTCCATCGAGGGCTACTACTTCAAGCCGCGCATGGATCGCGAGCTCCTGCAGACCTACTCGAAGGGGCTCATCGCCACGACCGGGTGCCCGTCGGGCGAGGTGCAGACGCGGCTGCGGCTCGGGCAGTACGACGAGGCGGTGCAGGCGGCCGCCGAGTTCCGCGACATCTTCGGCAAGGAGAACTTCTTCGCCGAGATCATGGACCACGGACTCGGCATCGAGAAGCGCATCATGCACGACCTGCTGCGGCTCGCGAAGGAGCTCGACCTGCCGCTCGTCGCCACGAACGACCTGCACTACACGCACGCGCACGACGCGAAGAGCCATGCCGCGCTGCTGTGCGTGCAGTCCGGGTCGACGCTCGACGACCCCAACCGCTTCAAGTTCGACGCCGACGAGTTCTACCTGAAGTCGGCCGCCGAGATGCGGCACCTCTTCCGCGACCACCCGGAGGCCTGCGACAACACGCTCCTCATCGCCGAGCGGTGCGACGTGCAGTTCAACACGACTGCGAACTACATGCCGCGCTATCCGGTGCCGCCCGGGGAGGACGAGCAGAGCTGGTTCGTGAAGGAGGTCGAGAAGGGCCTGCACGAGCGCTACCCCGCGGGCATCCCCGACGAGGTGCGGAAGCAGGCCGACTACGAGGTCGGCGTCATCTCGCAGATGGGGTTCCCGGGCTACTTCCTCGTGGTCGCCGACTTCATCAACTGGTCCAAGGACAACGGGATCCGCGTCGGTCCGGGCCGAGGCTCGGGGGCCGGCTCGATGGCGGCCTACGCCATGCGCATCACCGACCTCGACCCGCTGCAGCACGGGCTCATCTTCGAGCGGTTCCTCAACCCCGACCGCGTCTCGATGCCCGACTTCGACGTGGACTTCGACGAGCGTCGTCGTGGCGAGGTCATCAAGTACGTGACCGACAAGTACGGCGACGAGCGCGTCGCGCAGATCGTCACGTACGGCACGATCAAGGCCAAGCAGGCGCTGAAGGACTCCTCCCGCGTGCTCGGGTTCCCGTTCGGCATGGGGGAGAAGCTCACCAAGGCCATGCCGCCGGCGGTCATGGGCAAGGACATCCCGCTGTCCGGCATCCTCGACAAGGACCACCCGCGTTACAAGGAGGCCGGCGACATCCGCGCCCTCATCGAGACCGACGCCGAGGCGAAGACGGTCTTCGACACGGCGCTCGGGCTCGAGAACCTCAAGCGGCAGTGGGGCGTGCACGCGGCCGGCGTGATCATGTCGAGCGAGCCCCTCATCGACATCATCCCGATCATGAAGCGGGAGCAGGACGGGCAGATCGTCACGCAGTTCGACTATCCCGCGTGCGAGTCCCTCGGCCTGATCAAGATGGACTTCCTGGGCCTCCGGAACCTCACCATCATCGACGATGCGCTCGACAACATCGAGGCGAACCGCGGCTTCCGGCCCGTGCTCGAAGACCTGGCCCTCGACGACCCCGACGCGTACGCGCTGCTCTCGCGGGGCGACACGCTCGGCGTGTTCCAGCTCGACGGCGGTCCGATGCGCTCGCTGCTCCGGCAGATGAAGCCCGACAACTTCGAGGACATCTCGGCCGTCATCGCGCTCTACCGGCCGGGTCCGATGGGCGCGAACTCGCACATCAACTACGCGCTGCGCAAGAACGGCCTCCAGCCGATCACGCCGATCCACCCCGAGCTCGAGGAGCCGCTCCGCGACATCCTCGACACCAGCTACGGCCTGATCATCTACCAGGAGCAGGTCATGGCCATCGCCCAGAAGGTCGCGGGCTTCAGCCTCGGCCAGGCCGACATCCTGCGTCGCGCGATGGGCAAGAAGAAGAAGTCCGAGCTGGACAAGCAGTACGAGGGCTTCTCCGGCGGCATGAAGGCGAACGGCTACTCGGACGCCGCGGTGAAGACGCTGTGGGACATCCTGCTGCCGTTCTCCGACTACGCCTTCAACAAGGCGCACTCCGCCGCGTACGGCGTGCTGAGCTACTGGACCGCGTACCTCAAGGCGCACTACCCGGCCGAGTACATGGCGGCCCTCCTCACGAGCGTCGGCGACGCGCGGGACAAGCTCGCGCTGTACCTGAACGAATGCCGCCGGATGGGCATCAAGGTGCTCCCGCCCGACGTCAACGAGTCCATCGGGTTCTTCGCCGCCGTCGGCGACGACATCCGCTTCGGCCTCGGCGCGGTCCGCAACGTCGGCTTCAACGTCGTCGACGCGATCCGCGCGGCGCGCGAGGCGAAGGGCCGGTTCGAGACCTTCCACGACTTCCTGAAGAAGGTGCCGACGCAGGTCGCGAACAAGCGGACGGTCGAGTCGCTCGTGAAGGCGGGAGCGTTCGACTCGCTCGGGCACACGCGTCGGGCGCTCGTCGAGATCCACGAGGGCGCCGTCGAGGCGGCCGTCAAGGAGAAGCGCGCCGAGGAGAACGGCGACGTCGGCTTCGACTTCGACAGCCTCTTCGAGGACCACGAGAAGGACGCCGCGCCCTCGCCGGTGCCCGATCGCCCCGAGTGGGCCAAGCGCGACAAGCTCGCCTTCGAGCGCGAGATGCTCGGGCTCTACGTGTCCGACCACCCGCTCGCCGGCCTCGAGGCGACGCTCGCGAAGCACGCCTCGACGACGATCACCGACCTGATGAGCTCGGATGGCACGCAGGACGGCGACGTCGCCACCATCGCCGGGCTCGTGACGAGCGTGCAGCACCGTGTCGCCCGCCAGTCCGGCAACCAGTACGGCATGATCCAGGTCGAGGACTTCTCGGGCGAGATCACCGTGATGTTCATGGGCAAGGCGTACCAGGAGTTCGCGCCGGCCCTGAAGGGCGACTCGATCGTCGTCGTGCGGGGCCGGGTCAGCATGCGCGACGACGGCATGAACCTGCACGCGTACAGCGTGTTCGAACCCGAGGTCGGACAGGACGACGGCACCGGACCGGTCGTGATCTCGCTGCCCGACGTGCGGGCGACGACCGACACGATCACCGCGCTCGGCGACGTGCTCATCCGCCACCGCGGCGAGACCGAGGTCCGGCTGAAGCTGACGAAGGGCCGTACCGCCCGAGTGTTCGAACTGCCGTACCCGGTCGCGGTGAGCGCCGACTTCTACGGCGAGCTGAAGAGCCTGCTCGGCCCGAACTGCCTCGCGTGACGTCGCTCCCAGCGCCCGTTCCGCACGGCTCGCTAGGCTGAGCGGGCCATGCTACGCACGATCGACCTCCGAGGCACCCGTCCGACCCCGTCAGAACTGCTCGCGCTCGTTCCGCGGGCGGCGACCGACGTCGCCGCCGCGCTCGAGCCCGCCCGCGCCCTGATCGACGACGTGCGCGCCCGCGGCGAGGCGGCGTTGCTCGACCAGGCCGAGCGGTTCGACCGCGTGCGCCCCACGTCGG
>NZ_SDPL01000837.1 GCF_004135055.1 Agromyces binzhouensis
TTGGAGCGTCCGTTCGTGCGCGGCCTCGACGGCTTGGCGGCCTGGGCCGGCTGGGCGGACGGGGTGCGGGGGGTCTTCGGGCGTGCCACCCCGACATGCTATTCCGCGCGCCTCGTCGTCGGCTCCGCCACTCGGCCGGCAGGCCGCGCGCGAATCCGCAGGACCAGCGGCGTCATGGCTCCCGCAGAGCGGCCATCGCCCGGCTCCTCCTGCGAACCGCACGACGGATGCCGCGGCATCCGCCCGCCGGTCGACCGGCCGACTCGTCGCCTCCGCGCCCACCCACGCGAACTCGCATGATGAGACGGGCGATGCACCCCGGTCGCGCCGCATCGACCCGATGATCCTGCGAACGCGGCGCGGAGCCCGCGCGATCGATCGCGTCAGGCGGCGCCGGCGTCCCGGGCGAGGGCGGATGCCGCGACGCGGTCGGGCTTGCCCGAGGCGAGCCGAGGGAGCTCGTCGACCACGACGACGCGAGCGG
>NZ_SDPL01000838.1 GCF_004135055.1 Agromyces binzhouensis
CGGCCCCCTGCGATCGCGCCGTCGCCGGGCACGGCGATCGCGACGACCCAGTCGGCGGACGGGGGCGCGAGCCACCCCGTGAACCCGAGGTCGTGGAGCGCCGCCTGCACGGCGTCGCGCGAGGCGGCCGAGGCCGGCACGATCAGCGCGGCGTACGTGTCGCCGCCGGGCTGGTCGGATTCGCCGGGCACGCCGGGGACGGGGAGGGTCATGCCCCGATCATCCCGCAGCGGGGGCGTCGCCGTCAGCCCCGCGGCCGGAGCGATCGGCCCGTTCGGCGAGGAGCTCGAACACGAGGGCCTGCTCCGGGGCGAGCAACGGCATCGGCAGCCCGACCTCGGCGAGCACGCGCCCGGGCAGGCGCGCCGTGCCGTGCGCGAACCACGGCGGGTCGGCGTCCTGGATCGTCCGCACGGGCCCGAGGTCGATGCGGCGCACGAGGTACTCGGCGTCGCATCGTCCGCACGGGCCCGAGGTCGATGCGGCGCACGAGGTACTCGGCGTCG
>NZ_SDPL01000839.1 GCF_004135055.1 Agromyces binzhouensis
CGGCACGGCGCACGGCCGATGGTCCCGCGGGCGCGGCTCGCGGCGGCTCAGGCGGCCGGCTCAGGCGCCGGCCTGCTCCGAACGCCACTGCGCCGTGGTCTCCGCGAACCGCTCGAGCTCCTCGAGCGTGCCGCCGGCCGTGATGGCACGCAGCACGACCTCGTCGACGATCCCGTCGTAGGCGTGCAGGGCCGAGCTGCGGTTGACCGTCGCATCGATCGGCTCGATGCCGAGTCGCGCGAAGTTCGCGGCGTAGGACGCGTACGACCCGTATCGATCGGCCTCCTTCTGCAGCGCCGCGCGCGCCGCGCCATCGGAGATGGTGCGGGCGTAGACCACTCCGCGCACCCGTTCGGCGCGCCCGCGCGAGTCGTGTCGCAGGTCGGCCATCGCCTCGGTCGCCGCGCCGGGCGTCAGCCAGTTCAGCACGACCGCGTCGGCGAGCTCGGCGGCCAGTCGGCGCATGCGCGGGCCGAGGGCGCCCACCGCGATCGCGGCGTCGGTG
>NZ_SDPL01000840.1 GCF_004135055.1 Agromyces binzhouensis
GTGGCGGCGGCCGCTGCGGCGACGGCCCGGCTCAGCGGACCGGTCGGACCGGCGGGAGGGGCCGCGTGACGGCCTCGCCGCCCTGCACCCTGGCCCGCCCCGGGGTCTTCCATGCCGTCCATCGCCTCGTCCGTCGTACTGCCGCAGTGCAGCAGCATACCTGCGGAACGGCGTCGGCACCTCCCGAACGGGGGGTCTCGAGCCGCGTGCGGCGGATGCGGCATCCGCTCGCCGACGAACGGATCAGGCGACGGCCCAGCCGACGAGGTACGCCTCGACCGCCACCTGCGGCACGACGACGACGGGCCCCGCCAGGTTCATGAGCAGGTCGGCGTTGGTGCGGCCGAGCGGCAGGAATCCCCGGCTCGCGACGCGCCGCCCGGTCACCGTGAGGACCGCCCGGCGCGACACCGCGATGAGCGCCTCGGCGGCGTCCCCGCCCGCGCTGCGGACGTCGGTCTGGACGTCGGGCGCGCGCTCGGCGACGATCTCCGCCGCCCGCTCG
>NZ_SDPL01000841.1 GCF_004135055.1 Agromyces binzhouensis
CCTCGGCGATCCGCTCCTCCGCGGTGCGCAGGGCCTCGGCGAGCCGCTCGGTCTCGGCGGCGGCGGCCTCGGCCTGCACGCGGGCCCGGTTCAGGGACTCGGTGCGCTGGGCGAGCTGCGCGTCGAACTCGCGGAGCGCCGCGAGCGCGAGCTTCGACTGCTCCTTGGCGTGCCCGGCGTTGCCGCGCTGCTCGTCGAGGTCGAAGCGAGCGCGCTCGATGTCGGATCGGACCTCGTCGAGCCGGGCCTGCGCTCGATCGCGCTCGGCGATCAGCTCGATGCGGCTCTGCGTGCGGCCCGAGCCGCCGTGAACGACGTAGCGGCCGACGACGGTGCCGTCGCGCGTGATCACGGTCGCCGGCCGGTCGAGCGCGGCGAGCGCGTGCTCGGCAGCGCGGACGGCGTCGAGGTCGTCTGCGACGAGCACCTCGCCGAGGAGGGCGAGGACGCCGGCGGGCGCGGTGACCACGGCGGCGGCGGGGGTGAGCCCGTCGACCGCAGC
>NZ_SDPL01000085.1 GCF_004135055.1 Agromyces binzhouensis
GGCGACCCCGAGCAGCCCGGCGGCGACCCGGCGTCCGGCCTCGGCGAGGCCCGCGACCAGGCCCTCAGCCATCACGTACCGCGTTGCGCTCAGCCCCAGCGACGCCGAGAGCACGGATGCGGCCCGGCCCGCCGATCCGAAACCCGCCTGGGCGGTGTCGAGGTCGATCGCGGCGCCCCGGGCACGATCGGCCGGGTCGGACGTCGCCACCGTCTCCGCCTCCACGCGGAGGGCTGCGGCACGGCCGGCCCACCCGTCGACCAGGTGCGCCACCGCCGACAGGCGCACGGCCTCGGCGATGAGCGACTCCGTCTCGACGGAGTGCGGACCGCCGCTGCGGACGTCGAGCCCGCTCACCACGCGCCGCCCGCGCCGGTCACCGGACGATCCGGTGTCACGATCGAGCGGGCTGCGGCGCACGCGTCGCGTGCACGCTCGCGCTCGACCGCGAGCCGCTCCTCGGCATCGAGCAGCGAACGTTCGGCACCGGCGAGCGCGAAGCGGAGTTCACGAGCACGATCCGCGTAGAGTCCGGCCGCGTCGTCGTGCCATCCCTCGAGACGTTCGAGCACGAGTCCCGGCCGGACCTGCTCGACCTCGACGCGAAGTCGTCTCAGGGCCCAGAGCGCCTGATCGATCGCCCCGAGTCGGAGTTCGGCTGCGGCGGGGGAGGCGGACGTGGACGGGATCACCCCGCGATCCTCGCCCTGGGCTCGAGCCCGCAGGTGCGCGAACCCCGATCGCGTGCGCCACTCGACCGGAGTCGGGCTGGGGAGGACGGCACGCCCGCGCACCGCGTGGCCGCACGACCGGACCGGACCCCGGCACGCGGATCGCGGATCGCGGATCGCGGATCGCGCCGGAGTGCGTCAGTCGAGGCGCACCTGCTCCAACGCGACCGACGCGACCGCTCCGAACGGTCCCGACGGCCCGGTGCGGTCGACGACCGCGGATGCGATCACGAGCGCCCACCCGCGCGCGCGGTCCCAGGTCGCCTCGTCGACCCCGCGACGCTCCTCGAGCTCGGCCCGGAAGCGCCGCCGCGCGGCCGGCCCGAACGTCAGCCACGCCGTCGCCAGGTCGGTCGCCGGGTCGCCCGCGGTGACGTCGCCGAAGTCGACGACGGCGACGAGCGAGCCGGAGGGCGCGAGCAGGAGGTTGTGCGGGTGCAGGTCGCCGTGCAGCCACACGGGCGGTCCCGACCAGGCGGATGCCCCGAGCGCGCGCTCCCACACGGACACCAGTCCCGCGGCATCCGGGATCCGCCCGCTCGCCAGTCGTGCCCGGACGTCGTCGTCCCGGTGCGCGATCGGGACGCCGCGCCAGGCGTTGCGGGGCGCGTCCGCCAGCGCCGGGGTCGCACCGAGCTCGGCGACGAAGGAGGCGAGTGCGTCCACGGCGACGCCGCGCGTGTCGACGTCGAACGCGAGCCCGCTCGCCCCGCTGAACCACGGCACGATGCTCCAGGGCGCGTCGTATCCGAGCTCGGGCGCCGGCCGTCCGTTCCGCACCGGCGAGGGCACGGCGACCGGCAGGCGCGCGGCGAGCTCGGGAAGCCAGCGCTGCTCGTGCGCCATGAGGTCGACCGCCTCGCGCCGCCGAGGCATCCGGATCGCGAGGTCGTCGCCGAGCCGGAACATCGCGTTGTCCCAGCCGTTCGCGACGAACCGCACCTCGCCGGCGAGGTCGGGGTGCTGGGCCCGGACCAGCCGCGCGGCGAGCGCCTCGTCGACGTGGAGGTCGGGCAGCGGGGCATCCGTCACGGCCGTCTCCCTTCGCGCACGGTCACCGCGGGGGTCGGTGCGGCACCGGTGCGATACCCGCACCCGATCCCGCTCTGTTCCACGCCCCGGATTCGGTCCAGAATAGGGTTCCATGACGCCTGCGGACCCCGCCGGGGAATCCGCGCAGCGCTTCCGAGTCTCGTTCGTATGCACCGGCAACATCTGCCGGTCCCCGATGGCAGAGGTGGTGCTGCGCGCCCTCGCCGAACGTGCGGGGATCGCCGACCGCCTGGAGATCGTGTCCGCGGCGACGGGCGACTGGCACGTTGGGGAGCAGGCCGACCATCGCACGCTCGAGGCGCTCGAGCGCGCGGGGTACGACGGCAGCCGCCACCGCGCGCGCCAGTTCGACCCTGACGACTTCCCGATGCTCGACCTCGTGGTCGCCTTCGACCGCGGGCAGTCGCGCGTGCTGCGCAACTGGGCGCGCACGCCGGTCGACGCGCACAAGGTGCGCCTGCTGCTCGAGTTCGACCCGGAACTGGCCCCGCTGCAGGACGTCCCCGACCCGTACTACAGCGACGATGCGACCTTCGACCGGGTTCTTGGGATGATAGAGCGGTCGACTCAGGCGCTCTTCCGGCAACTCGCGCCGGCTCTCAGACAAGGAAACCGATGACTTCGCTGCCTCCCCAGCCGCTCAGCCCGCTCGACGGGCGCTACCGCGCCGCCGTCGGCGAACTCGGCGAGCACCTGTCCGAGGCCGGCCTCAACCGGGCGCGCGTGCACGTCGAGGTCGAGTGGCTCATCGCGCAGACCGATCGCGGCTTCTTCGGCACGAGCCCCCTGGCGGATGACGCGAAGCAGGCGCTGCGCGCGGTCGTCACCGACTTCGGCCAGGCCGACATCGACGAGCTCGCCCGATTCGAGGCGACCACGCGCCACGACGTGAAGGCCGTCGAGTACTTCGTCCGCGGCAAGCTCGACGAGCTCGGGCTCTCGAACCTCGCCGAGCTGACGCACTTCGCGTGCACCAGCGAGGACATCAACAACCTCTCCTATGCGCTGACCGTGCGCGACGCCGTCGCACAGGTGTGGCTGCCGAAGTACCGGGCCGTCATCGCCAAGCTGATCGGGCTCGCCGAGGAGCACCGCGACGCCGCGATGCTCTCGCGCACGCACGGTCAGCCCGCGACCCCGACGACCATGGGCAAGGAGCTCGCGGTCGTCGCCTACCGCCTCGATCGCATCCTCCGCCAGGTCGAGGCGACCGAGTACCTCGGCAAGTTCTCCGGCGCGACCGGCACCTTCTCGGCGCACGTCGTCGCGGCGCCCGGCGTCGACTGGCCCACGGTCTCGCGCGAGTTCGTCGAGTCGCTCGGGCTCACGTGGAACCCGCTCACCACGCAGATCGAGTCGCACGACTGGCAGGCGGAGCTGTACGCCCGCATCTCGCACGCCAACCGAGTGCTGCACAACCTCGCGACCGACATCTGGACCTACATCTCGCTCGGCTACTTCCGCCAGATCCCGGCCGCCGGTGCGACGGGCTCGTCGACCATGCCGCACAAGGTCAACCCGATCCGCTTCGAGAACGCCGAGGCGAACCTCGAGCTCTCGAGCGCGATCCTCGACTCGCTCGCCGCGACGCTGGTCACGAGCCGCCTGCAGCGCGACCTCACCGACTCGAGCTCGCAGCGCAACATCGGCGTCGGCGTCGGCCACTCGGTGCTCGCGCTCGACAACATCCTCCGCGGGCTCGGCGAGATCGACCTCGACCGCGCCCTCCTGCTGGCGGACCTCGACGGCAACTGGGAGGTGCTCGGCGAGGCGATCCAGACCGTGATCCGCGCCGAGGTGGCCGCGGGCCGCTCGTCGATCGCCGACCCGTACGCGCTGCTCAAGGAGCTCACGCGCGGCAAGCGCGTCGGTGCGACGGAGCTCGCCGAGTTCGTCGGCGGCCTCGACGTCTCGGACGACGCCAAGCAGCGGCTGCTCGCGCTGACGCCCGCCACGTACACGGGCATCGCCGACGAGCTGGTCGACCGCCTGCGCGGGTAGCACGCTCGCGTTCACGGACGATGTCCGGGGTGGAGCGCCGCTTGCTCCCGCACTCCACCCCGGGAATCGCACTCGAATGGGTGCGGTGCGGTGCCCGCGAGCGGGTGACGCTCGGGCAGGCGGCTCAGTGC
Organism: Agromyces binzhouensis; assembly: GCF_004135055.1. GTDB lineage: Bacteria > Actinomycetota > Actinomycetes > Actinomycetales > Microbacteriaceae > Agromyces > Agromyces binzhouensis. The sequence goes on from NZ_SDPL01000085.1 coordinate 3,917, forward strand.
GCCGAGTCGCCGCCCTGACGCCGCTCGGGGTCGCCGCCCGCGCCGTCGCCGTGCTCGCTCGAATTGGGCTTGACCGCCATGGAGAGCAGCGCGAGCACCATCAGCACGATGATGAAGACGCCGCCGAGCGTGATGAGCGTGAGCGTCCAGTCGCGCGTGCCGAACAGCACGATGACGGCGGTGAAGACGGCGGCGATCGCGGCGCCGCCGACGTACTCGACGGGACGCAGCACGTCTCGCCGGCTCGGACGGTGGCCGCCGTCGGGGGAGTTGGTCACGATCGCTCCGATCCGGATGCCGCGTCGCCGGAGCCGGTCGGCTCGGTCGCGGCCCACTTCAACGACAACCCGCCGATCACGAGCAGCACGCCGGCCACGACGAGGTAGGCGCCGAAGAGGCCCACCGCGGTGACGGGATCGAGCGGGAGGAGGACGAATGCGAGGGCCAGCGCGGCGGTGAGCCCGCCGACGGCCAGCCAGTCGCGCGCCGCGGCGACGCGGCCGCGCGCACGGATCCCGGCGAAGAGCTCGAGGATGCCGGTGACGGCGGCCCAGACCGCCACCGTGAAGGTGAACGTGGCGACACCGGCAGAGGGGGTTCCGGCGAGCCAGAGGGCGACGAGGCCCGCAGCTGCCGTGATCACGCCGTTCGCCACGAAGGTCAGGCGAGCCGTGCGGTCGGCCACGAGCCGACCGGAGAGCGCGCCCACCACGACGCCCGCGACGATCGCCCACCAGCCGAAGACCGTGAGGCCGAGTGCGGCGGAGTGGTCCTGCGAGAACGTGATGACCACCGACGGGAGGATGGCGAGCGCCCCGCGCGTCACCGGGAGCAGCCAGGCGCCTGCGCGCTCGGGCGCGGCATCGCGGGCATCGGCCACGGCGACCTCTTTCGACTGGGGAACCGTTCAATCCTACGCGGGACGTCGTCGAGAGGATGCTGGGCGCCGAGCACGCGGTGACGGATGGCGCGACGCGGGCCGCGGCATCCGTCACCCCCTCAGCCGGTCACCGACCGGCCGTCGGCGTCAGAGCGACTTCAGGATGTCCTCGACGCGCTCCTTCGCGTCGCCGAACAGCATCTGCGCGTTGTCGCGGAAGAACAGCGGGTTCTGCACCCCGGCGTAGCCGGTCGACATCGAGCGCTTGAACACGATGACGTTGTCGGCCTCCCAGACCCGCAGCACCGGCATGCCCGCGATGGGGCTGCCCGGATCCTCGGCGGCGGCGGGGTTGACCGTGTCGTTCGCGCCGATGACGAGCACGACCGAGGTCGCCGCCAGGTCGTCGTTGATCTCGTCCATCTCCTCGACGATGTCGTACGGCACCTTCGCCTCGGCGAGCAGCACGTTCATGTGCCCGGGCAGGCGGCCGGCGACGGGGTGGATGCCGAAGCGCACGTCGATGCCGCGCTCGCGCAGCTTCGCCGTCAGCTCGGCGACCGGGTACTGGGCCTGCGCGACCGCCATGCCGTAGCCCGGCGTGATGACCACGCTGCTCGCGCCCTTCAGCATCTCCGCGGCATCCACCGCCTGGATCTCGCTGTACTCCCCGAGGTCGCTGTCGGCCTTGGCGGGCGCCTCGATGCCGAAGCCACCGGCGATCACGGAGATGAACGAGCGGTTCATCGCCTTGCACATGATGTACGACAGGTAGGCACCCGACGAGCCCACGAGCGCGCCGGTCACGATCAGGAGGTCGTTGTTCAGGAGGAAGCCGGCCGCGGCCGCCGCCCAGCCCGAGTAGCTGTTGAGCATCGAGATCACGACGGGCATGTCGCCGCCGCCGATCGAGGCGACGAGGTGCCAGCCGAGTGCGAACGCGAGCGCCGTCACGAGGACCAGCAGCCAGAGCTGCGAGTCCATGACGTACCAGACGGTCAGGCCCACGAACACGACCAGCGCGCCGAGGTTGAGCACGTTCTTGCCGGGCAGCACGAGCGGCGCCGACTTCATGCGCGCCGAGAGCTTCAGGAACGCGACGATCGAGCCCGTGAAGGTCACCCCGCCGATGAAGATGCCGATGAAGACCTCGGCGTGGTGGATGTCGGCGAGCGAGCCGTCGAGCGCCGGCGGGTCGAGGTGGCCGTTCCATCCGACGATCACGGCCGCCAGGCCGACGAAGCTGTGCAGCAGCGCGATCAGCTCGGGCATGCCCGTCATCTCGACGATGCGCGCGCGCCACAGGCCGATCGACCCGCCGATGAGCACGGTGACGACGAGCAGGCCGAGGCCGAGCAGGGTGCCGGGCTGGTCCCACGCGCCCTGGAACGTCACCCAGATCGTGGCGACGAGCGCGATGGTCATGCCGGCGATGCCGTATCCGACACCGGCTCGTGCGGTCTCGTGGCGACTCAGCCCGGCGAGGCTGAGGATGAAGAGCAGGGCCGCGACGATGTACGCGGCGCCGGCGATCGATTCGGGGGTCAGGGACTCAGGCAACAGGGGGCTCCTCGATGACGTCTTCGGTCGGTCCGCGGCTCAGCTGCTCGCCCGGTCGCCCTTGGCGAACATGGAGAGCATTCGCCGAGTCACCGCGAACCCGCCGAAGACGTTGATGCTGGCGATCAGGATGGCGATCGACGCGAGGACCTGCACCGCGAGGACCTCGCTGGTGACCTGCACGATGGCGCCGACGATGATGATGCCCGAGATCGCGTTGGTCACGCTCATGAGCGGCGTGTGCAGCGCGTGGGCGACCTTGCTGATCACGTAGAAGCCCGCCACCACCGCGAGCACGAACACCGTGATGTGCTGGGGGAGCGGCTGGGGGGCGAAGGCGTTCAGCAGGAACAGCCCCGCGATCCCGACCCCGATGAGCGCGGCGCGGCCGGCTGGGGAGAGCTGCCGCTTCGGCTTCGGGCCTGCAGCGGATGCCGCGGCATCCGCCCCGCCCTGACCGCCGGGCGCCGGGGCAGCCGAGACCTGCACGGGCGGCGGCGGCCACGTCGTCTCGCCGTCGCGGACGACCGTGACCGACCGCTGCACGACGTCGTCGAAGTCGACCACGAGCTCGCCGTCCTTGCCCGGCGTGAGCAGCTTGACGAGGTTCACGAGGTTCGTGGCGTAGAGCTGCGACGCCTGGGTGGGCAGGCGCGAGGCGAGGTCGGTGTAGCCGAGGATGACGACCCCGTTCGGCGTGACGACCCGCTCGCCCGCGACCGAGCCCTCGACGTTGCCGCCCATGCCCGCCGCCATGTCGACGACGACGCTGCCGGGCTTCATGCTCGCGACGTCCGCCGCCGTGATCAGCTTCGGTGCCGGACGGCCCGGGATCAGGGCCGTCGTGATCACGATGTCCACGTCGCGCGCCTGCTCGGAGTAGATCTCGGCAGCGCGCCGGTCGTACGCCTCGCTCGTCGCCTTCGCGTACCCGTCGGTGGACTGCTCGACCTCGACCTCGACCTTGAGGTACTCGCCGCCGATCGACTTGACCTGGTCGGCGACCTCGGGCCGCGGGTCGGTCGCGCGCACGATCGCACCGAGGCTGGACGCGGCCCCGATCGCCGCGAGGCCGGCGACGCCCGCACCGGCGACGAGCACCTTCGCGGGCGGCACCTTGCCCGCCGCCGTCACCTGCCCGGTGAAGAAGCGGCCGAACTCGTGCGCCGCCTCGACGACCGCGCGGTAGCCGGCGATGTTCGCCATCGAGCTCAGCACGTCCATGGACTGCGCGCGCGAGATGCGCGGCACCGCGTCGAGCGCGAGTGCCGTGACGCCACGCGCGGCGAGCGCCTCGACGAGGTCGGGTCGCAGCGCCGGGCTGAGCAGGCCGATGAGCGTGGTGCCGGGGGAGAGTGCCGCGATCTCGTCCCGAGCGGGCGGGTTGACCTTGAGCACGATGTCGCTCGCGAACGCGGACTCGCGCGTGACGAGTCCGGCGCCCGCAGCGACGTACGCGTCGTCAGGGAACGACGACGCCTCGCCCGCGCCCGCCTCGACGACGACCTCGTAGCCGAGCCCGATCAACTGCTTCACGGTCGCCGGCGTGGCGGCGACCCGGGTCTCCGAGCCCTGCTCGGTGACGACGCCGATGCGCGTCATGCGTACTCCCTCTCATCGCCCGACCGCGGGTCGGTGCGATGCGGCACCTCGTGGACGGGTCCGTGCGAGCACGTCGTCCGGTGGGGGCCGGAGCGGCGACGGTGCTGCACGCGATCACTTTAGGTCCCCGGACTGCGCCGACTCCATGTTTCGTGCTCTTCGACGCGGAAAGACCCCGCATTCTTTCGCGAATCGGAAAGAGCCGGTGCGGGGTCGGCCGCCCTCAGGCGAACTCGGCGCGGAAGAGGTGCATCGCCCCCGGCACGCCCTTGAGCTCCGCGGGTCCGCGCGAGCGTCGCGGCCAGGTCGGCGGCGGCCTCGTCGCCGCGCTCCTGGGTGAGGCGCGTGTACCCGGTGATGTCGAAGAAGCAGATCGCCGGCGGCCGTTCGAGGTGACTGTGGATGCCGGCCCTCGCCATCAGCACCTCGAAGCCCTCGATGATGTTCGACGTCCACGCCCGCGCCTGCTGCGCGTGGTAGAGGCCGAGCATCGCCCGTTCCGCGAGCGGGGTGCTCCGATCTGCGAACTCGGGGTTGCCGATCTCGTCCGCCGATCTGCCCGCCGCCATGGCCGGCTCGACGACCTCGGCGTTCCACCACGCCGCTTCGGCCTCCGCCATCCGTCGGGTGCTCTCGCCTTGGACGCGGAGCAGTCGCTCGATGGATGCCGGCCGGAACCCCTCGGCGATCTGCAGTTCGAGGAAGGGCACCACGGCCATCTCGTCCTCGCGCATGAGGTCGTCGGGTGAGGGCAACGGCGAGCCGATCGCCTCACGGATCGTCGTGAGGAGGTCGATCGGCACCCCGGTGCGCTCGCTGACCTGCTGGAACGTCTCGCCGGTGAGCGGAGCGAATCGCTCGTACGCCTCCGCGTCGAAGAACCCGAGCGAGAGGGCGCCGTGCTCGAGCGCAGTGGCGAGTCGCTCCAGCGGAATGGCGACCTCCTCGAGCGACCGTGCCATCAGGATCCGTCGCACATCGCCCGCCGAGAAGCGATCCTGCCCCGTGGGTGCGATGATGCCGAGGCTCACCAAGCGCTCGACGTACGTGACGTCGACGCCGGCGCGGCCGGCCGCCTCCTCGCGTGAGAACCCGCTCACGCCGGTCAGCCTACTCGCGTGATGCCACCGGCCGTTCGGATTCCGCGCAACGCGTTCTACTATCGACCGAGTGCCCGCGTTCTTCCGGCTCGGGCGGCGACGTGACGGAGGATCGACGTGGACGCAGGCAAGCCGACCGCGCCGGCCGGATCGCAGACGCTGAGCCGGGGCATCCGCGTGCTCGAGGTGCTCGCCGACGCCGACCGCAACCTGACGATCGACGAGGTCGCCGCCGCCCTGCGCGTGCACCGTTCGGTCGCGTACCGGCTCGTGCGCACCCTCGAGGAGCACACGCTCGTCACGCGCGACGCAGCCGGCCGGCTCGCGCTCGGCACCGGGCTCGCCGCCCTCGCCGCCGGCGTCGCTCGCGACCTGCAGCAGGTCGCACTGCCCGAGCTTACCGAGGTCGCGAACGAGCTCGGCATGACCTGCCTCATCGCGGTGCTCGCCGACAACGAGGAGGCCGTCACGCTGCTGAGCGCCGCCCCGCGGCACACCATGACGGTCGTCTCGTACCGTCCGGGCCACCGGCATCCGATCACCCGCGGCGGTCCCGGCAAGGCGATCCTGCTCGCCATGCCCGAGAGCGCCTGGCCGGTCGACGTGCCCGACGCCCTGCGCGCCGAGATCGCCGAGAGCCGCGCCCGCGGCTACGCGCTGAGCCACGACGAGGTCGTGCCCTCGCTCCGGTCGGTCGCCGTGCCGCTCACCCTGCCGGGCCAGCC